>CAZEUK010000025.1:0-9930 GCA_964514535.1 uncultured Aquificales bacterium | reverse complement strand
TTATTTAGTAAAATTTTAAGTTGTTATAATTATTTCTAATCTAAATTTAAAAAGGAGGTTTCTTAATATGTCCGAGCTTTTAAATAGACTTCAAAATGAAATGAAGGAAGCTTTAAAATCAAAGAATAAAGAGAGATTATCTGTCATAAGGATGTTAATTTCTGAAATAAAAAAGGAACAGATTGATAAAAAGAAAGAACTATCAGATGATGAAATTACTAAAATAATACAAAGGTATGCTAAACAGAGAAAAGATGCGATTGAACAGTATAAAAGGGCAAATAGACAAGATTTAGTTGAAAAGGAAGAGAAAGAACTTAATATAGTATTAGAATTTTTACCTAAACAGTTGTCAAGGGAAGAATTGGAAAAAATTATTGATGAATGTATAAATGAAGTTGGAGCAACTTCTTTAAAAGATATGGGAAAGGTAATGAAGGTCGTTTTAGAAAGGGTAAAAGGTAGAGCTGATGGAAAAGTTGTCAGTGAAATTGTTAGAAAAAGGCTTGAAACATAAAAATTTTGGCAGATAATTGAAAATGATTAAACTTTAATATAAAAAGGATAGAAGATGTTAGATTTTATTTTAATTCTTCTTTTCGTATATTTACTTATTTTTGGTTTTTATTATGGACTTTTTGCAAATATAGTTAGATTTATAGGTATTATCTTAGGAATATATATGTCCATGTTGTTTTTTAAGCCGATAGCCCATTTTATAAATGGTTATCTAAAACTTAATACAACTATTGTTGAGATATTTACCGCATTTGTTATATTTCTTATTTTCTTCTTTATATCGTTGACCGTAAAAATACTTGTAAAAGACAAGGTGGAAGAAAATCCTAAGTTTAGGTTTATAGATAGAATTATAGGCGGTTTTTTAGGGATAGTTATATATATTTTTATACTGTTTGCTTTAGTCAAGTATTCCTCAGAGTATGAGATTTTAAACGAGTTAACCTCACAGTCTGACATAATAACATTATTAAGGGATTTGGTAAAAGCTCCTTACGGTAGTTAACGTTTTTTTTGTATTTTTTTTAAATAACTTTTTGCAGTTATATTTTCTGGGTCTAAAATTAAAACATCGTTGAAAATCCTTTGTGCATCTTTTAATTTACCCCTTTTAAACTTAACTATACCTAACTCAATTAAAAATTTCGTATCTGTTGGGTATATATATAACATCTTATTTATTATCTTTTCTGCTAAATCGTATTTACCTTCTAATCTTAAAACATAAACTAATCTTAAATTCCCAAAGTAATTGTAAAAATCTTGGTTTAGTATTTGATAGCATATATTCTCTACAGAACTATACTTTCCTTGTGCTAAAAGTGGTAAAGTTAGCCCTAACTTTGCCTCTATTGAGTAAGGCATAACTTGGAGAGCCTTTTTGTAGTGGAAAACAGAGTTTGAATAATTTTTGTTTAGGTAATATAACCATCCTAATCTTAGGTTTACAGTATAGCCATTAGGATAGTTTGAGTAAACAATCATCAATGAGCGTATAGCGTCCTTATAATTACCTGCCATTTCGTACTTATAGGAGTTATAGTAAGCATTCTTTATATCTTGAAATGTAATAGCGAAGGATTTTGAAGTTATTAAATATATAAAAAGAAAGAGAAAAAAAATAAGCTTTTTTCTCATAACATTTCAATTTTTAAAATGAATATCCTAAGTTAACCGTATACGTAAGGATTTTAACATCGTTAGGATTACCTACCTCCTCAAACTTTTGATAATTGACAGATGCAGATAATCCTAAATTTCTATTTAAAGACATCCCTCCTTTTAAAGATACACCGTATTTATACTTTTCCCTCAGGTTGAAAACTACGAAACCGCCTTTATCTACCATAAAACTTCTCTCACCACTCCAAGCTGACAGGGTAAGAGAATAATTCTTTATAAAGTAGCTTAAGCTACCTTCAACAGATGAAAAGCTTTTCCCAAAACCTACATCATCTGAATGATTTATATAAGTACCTGATAACTCTGCGTAAAAGCTACCGTATTTGTAATAATTCCCAAAATAAAAGCCTATCTTTGGTGTTATCTGGTAAACATCTAAACCTTTAGAGCCATTAAGATTTATATAGTCATTGTAATGGGAGTAAAATAAATCTGCCCCTATATTCCATTTGTAAGGTTCATATCTGTAAGCACCTAGTATTACAGTATATCCACCGTCTGATAACTTATCATCACTGTCTATATAGTGGAAACCCATTCTCAATTTTGTTTTTGGAAAGTAATAATTTGTATAAACAAACGTTAAATCTGTTTGGTCTAAATCTGGATTATTATTCTTATAGTTTATATGTGTGTAATCTAATCCCATTTCTAAGGAGTGGTAGTAGCCTATACCCATATATCCGTAAACACCTACAACATAACCATTATCCTTTATTAAAGACTTATCATAGCTTAAACCTGTTCCATACACTGATGCTGAGTATTTAATAGGTGTTGCATAGGTTAATGTTGCTAAAGATGTAGCTGTTAGGAATGAAAGGATGTATTTTTTCATTATATTTTGCCCCTTCTCGTTTCGTTTCTGATTAAAGATTATATATTAAAATTTTTTCTGTTTACAGCAATATGATAGTAAACGCTTACTATCTTTATAAAGCCTTAATAACAAAATAATTCAACCTAAATAAACGGATTTATCACCTTTAACCTACCCTCTACAGTTATATTGTGTGGAAGTATATCGCTGTATAAGACCTTACAATCATTAATTAACGCAGAAGATATTATTAAACTATCCCAATAATCAATATTCATCTTTTCTCTTATGAATGAAGCTTGGAGTATGGTATCAGAGTTAACAGGAACAACTTTAAAGTGATTACTTATATTTACAATTAATATCTGCAAATTTTCTTCAGTGTATCTTGCCTTTTTAATTAGGTTTATACATATCTCATTTAAAACTTGAGAGCTTAATATTACCGTTCCCTTTGATAAGATTTGACGCGATTTTATAACCTTTTCGCTTTTACCGTCCATAAAAGCGTATAGCCATATATTAGTATCTACAAATATTCTATTTTTATCTGCCATACAAATCCTCTCGTTTTATCGGCTCAAAGCTTCCAACTGACTTTGGAAGCAGTTTTTCTATAATCTTTGTATTATATTCATTAATTTGACCTTTTCTTTTATATTTTTCAACTAAATACTCATAAAACTCTATTAATTCTTTTTGAGCTTCTTCAGGTAAAATACTTAAATCAATTTCCTTCATAATATGACACCTCTATAAAAAATTATTTCCAATAAATACCTGCTGATTTTAAATAATACATACTTTTCTTTCTTAAACCAATATTATAACCACTTATTTTTAAAACCCCTCCGTCTAAATCCTTTATTCCCGGAATGATTACACCTTTAGCCCAAAGTTTACCGCCGTATTGGACAAAACATTTTTTATAAGGTTCTATCTCTATTTTGTTATTACCTATATACTTACATCCACCTTTTAAACTTACTCCTTTTATCTCTCCATTTTCATCTAGATATACTACTGGATAGGTCTGACCGTCCTTTTTAAACATTAGGTCTGTAAGATTAAAGATTTTTTTCTCATTTGTAGGATTTTCCAAAGTAAACTCTATACTTATTCTTTCCATCTCTGGCTTAGCTAAAAAATGTTTTAAAACTAATCCATCTTTTACATAATCATACTCTGTAGATACCCAAACAAATGTTTTCTTATCCTTTTCTATCTGTTGTTTTATTTCTTCTTCAATCTTTTTAACTAACTTTTCTGCGTATGCGTCAATCACTTCATAAGTTTTTATATAGTTAATATTAATATATTCATCGTAGCTCTCTTTATCTATCTCTGCAGGTTTTACAAAGAATATTAGATTTCTCTTAACTATAGAACAGTTTACAGGTGTATAAACCTGATAAATTCTAGATACAGGTAAAAGGATGGGTAATTCTCTCTTTTTAGCCTTCTCTATATACTTGTTTTTATAATACTCAGGCAGTTTTAAATTTTGGAGCTTAAATATTATAGCTTTCCAATAATCTTCTTCTTTCTTTATCTTTTCAGGTAGTTTAACTATCTCTTCCTTAGTTATAGGTTTACCATCTCCATAAACACAGTATATTTTATAAAACTTTTTTACAAATTGATTTAATGCCGTTTCAGAATTTGGACAGAAAGTTTTACACAGGATTTTTACTTCATAAATACCATCATTTCCCTTTTTTTCTTTTATATCTCCCAATAAGTATGAATATCTGTCTATACTAACATTACTAACTACCGTTTCTAACTCCTTCAATGAAAGATTTCCCTTTTCGTATGCGTATCTACTTCCTGAACAACTAACTAAAAAATATATAGGAAAAATTAAGAGTAAAAATCTTATATACCTTCCCATTCTATTTCTCCTTACACTCTCTTACTTTTAATAATACTACATCATTTTTGAAGAATATTTTAAATTGAAAAAAATTTTAATTGGAATATAAATTTAACTGCCTAAATATCGTAATTTTGTCTTTATTACACTTTAGTATTACCCAAATTTTGATAAAATCTGTAAAAAAAAGTGAGAGGTGTAAAGATGGAAGAATTTAAATTTAACACAATAGAGGAAGCCATAGAAGATATAAAAAATGGAAAGATGGTAATAGTTGTTGATGACCCTGATAGAGAAAACGAGGGAGACTTGGTTGTTGCCGCTGAAAAGGTTAATCCTGAAATAATTAACTTTATGGCAAAGGAAGGAAGAGGATTAATCTGTTTATCTCTACTACCTGAAAGATGTGAAGAGTTAGACCTACCATTAATGACAGCAAGGAATACTGACCCTAAAGGAACTGCCTTTTGTGTATCTATTGACGCCCATCCTAAATATGGAACAACTACAGGTATATCTGCCTACGATAGAGCCATAACTATAAAGTTAGCTGTAAGCCCTGACGCTAAACCGTCCGATTTTGTAAGACCGGGACATGTTTTTCCATTAAGGGCAAGAAAAGGTGGTGTTTTAGAGAGAACAGGACACACTGAAGCGTCAGTTGATTTGGCAAGATTGGCAGGTCTGTATCCTGCAGGTGTTATATGTGAAATAATGAAAGAAGACGGAACAATGGCAAGACTACCTGATTTAATAAAGTTTGCAAAAAAACATAACTTGAAAATTATAACAATTGCAGACCTAGTCCAATACAGATTAAAGAGAGAAAAATTTGTTGTAAAAGAAGCAGAGGCAAATCTTCCAACAAAGTATGGCACATTCAGAATATTAGGTTATAGAAATACTTTAGATAACTCTGAGCATGTTGCTTTAGTTATGGGAGAGATTAAAGAGAATGAGCCCGTTTTAGTTAGAGTTCATTCAGAATGTTTAACGGGGGATGTTTTTGGTTCTTTAAGGTGTGATTGTCAATCCCAATTACATTTAGCACTACAAAAGATAGCAGAAGAAGGAAAGGGAGTTTTAATCTATATGAGAGGACACGAAGGAAGGGGAATAGGAATAATAAACAAGATAAAGGCTTACAAACTACAGGAAGATGGATACGATACAGTAGAGGCTAACCACAGATTAGGCTTTAACGCTGATTTAAGAGATTTTGGAACAGGTGCTCAGATTTTACTTGATATAGGTGTTAGAAAAATGAGGCTGATGACAAATAACCCAAGGAAGATAGTTGCCTTAGAGGGATTTGGATTGGAGATAGTTGAAAGAGTTCCTATAATAACAAAACCTAATCCGTATAACGTCTGTTATCTAAAAACAAAGAAGGAAGTTTTAGGACATTTTATAGATGAAATTGAAAAATAAAAATATCTTCCATTGGATTAAAAATTTTAAATTGTGTAGAATTTTAAGAAAAATTTAGATTACTGAGGTATAAAATGGAGTTTGAACCAGTTATCGGTTTGGAAGTACACGTCCAGATGTCAACGGAAACTAAATGTTTTTGTGGTTGTAAAGTTGAGTTTGGAGCTGAACCGAACAGTAATGTTTGTCCAGTATGTTTAGGAATGCCCGGAAGTTTACCTGTATTAAATAAAAAGGCTTTAGAGTATGCAATAAAGGCATCTTTAGCTTTAAACTGTGAAGTTCATCTATTATCTGTTTTTGCTAGAAAAAACTACTTTTATCCCGATTTACCGAAAGGCTATCAAATATCCCAGTATGATAAACCTTTAGCTACAAACGGTTATATAGATATTAATATAGACGGTAAAGTTGAAAGAATAAGAATTCATAGATTACATATGGAAGAGGACGCAGGAAAAACTATACATAAAGGTAAATATTCATATGTAGATTTAAACAGGGCTGGAACGCCGTTGATGGAGATAGTATCAGAGCCAGATATACGCTCAGGGCTTGGAGCTAGATTATATTTAGAAAAATTGAGAAATATAATGAGGTATATAGGCGTATCTGATGCAGACATGGAGAAGGGACAGTTAAGATGTGATGTTAACATATCGCTAAGACCTAAAGGTAGTGATAAATTTGGAACGAAAGTTGAGATAAAAAATATAAACTCCTTTAGATTTGTCCAAAAGGCTATAGAGTATGAGATAGAGAGACAGGCGAAAATCTTAAGGAAAGGTGGGGAAATTATTCAAGAAACTAGACTGTTTGATGAAAAATCAGGTAAAACATTTAGTATGAGAAGCAAGGAAGAAGCACACGATTATAGATACTTTCCAGACCCTGACCTTATACCAGTTAGAATAACCAAGGAGTATATAGAAAAAATAAAAAATTCTCTTCCAGAGCTACCAGATGATAAGGCTAAAAGGTATGTTAATGAGTTAAATCTAACAGATTACGACGCAGAAGTTTTAGTCGCAGACAAGGACAGGGCAAAATATTTTGAAGAGGCGGTCTCAATCTATCCAAAATCTCCAAAATCTATTGCCAATTGGATAATTAACGAGTTATTAGGTAAATTAAATGAGAAAAATATAAATATATCAGACAGTCCAGTAAAACCTAGCCATATAGCAGAACTAGTTGAGCTTATAGATAAAGGGGATATATCAACTAAGATAGCTAAACAGGTTTTTGAAGAAGTGTTTAAAACTTCAAAATCTCCTAAACAGATAGTTGAAGAAAAAGGACTAAAACAAGTTTCAGACGAAGGAGAAATAAGAAAGATTATTGAGGAGATAATAGCAAAACATCCTAAGGAAGTTGAAAAGTATAAAAGTGGTAATAAAAAGATAATGGGCTTCTTTGTAGGTCAAGTTATGAAGGCTACAAAGGGAAAGGCTAATCCAAAAATTGTAAACAAAATACTAAATGAGATATTAGGCTAATTCTTTCTTTTCCTTTTTTATTCTTTGAAAAATCTTACCAATTAAATACACCTTCTTTTGATATAATTTTGGATAAATTTACTTTTTAAATCTAGAGGCTTGATTTGATGAAATATGAATATCTGACAGGTGATTTAATAGAAAAAATAGATAATTATCTAAAAAAATTCCCTTACAGAGAGCAGGCAATAATTCCTTCTTTACACGAGATTTTAGAAAAGTATAGGGACATACCTGAAAAATCCTTGGAGGAGCTATCAGATTATCTACAAATTCCGTTAAGCCATATAGAAGGTATAGTAAGTTTTTACGATATGTTTAGATACAAAAAAAACGCAAGACATCATATAAGAATATGTAGAAATCTACCTTGCCATCTAGCCAACTATCAATCTTTGTTGAATAAGATTAAAGAGTTTACAGGAGCAGATGTTGGAAAAAACAGCCCAGATGGTAGATGGTATATAGAGTTAGTAGAATGTATAGGTAGTTGTGCAATAGCACCTGCATTTCTAATTGATAATGATTTATACGATGGTAGTAATTTAAAAGAAGAAGACTTAAAAAAAATACTAGAAAAGTATAAATAGGAGAGGATTAGCTTAGGAAATCTTTTAAATGTCTTTTCATAGCAAGATTTCTTAACTTCTTTAAAGCTCTTTGTTCCAACTGTCTAACCCTTTCCCTTGAAATTCCTAATTTTTCCCCAACCTCATTTAAAGTTTTTGGTTCTTTACCATTCAATCCAAATCTCTCTTCTATGATAGTTCTCTCCCTTTCATCTAATACTGTTAATAATCTCTCAATCTCTTTATTTAATGCCTCTTCAACAACTTCCTTTTCCACATCTTCAGTTCCAGTTTTTGATACCAAATCAAGTAATGTTAAATCTTCTTCTTCATCTCCGATAGGTTGGTCAAAGGATATAGGAGTTCTGACTATCTGTAGGGCAGTTTTAACCTTTCTTGGGCTTGCGTCAACCTCTTCTGCTATCTCCTCAATTGTAGGTTCTCTTTTAAGTTTTTCCTTTAATCTTTCATACGCTTCCTTAACTTTGTTTATAAACAATGATTCTTTAACAGGTATTCTAACAGCCCCAGTTTGTTGGAATATTGTTTGCATAATAGCCTGTCTTATCCACCAAACAGCATAAGATATAAATTTAACATCTTTATCAGGGTCAAATCTCTTTGCCGCCTCAATTAAACCTAAGTTTCCAGCAGCTATTAAATCTGTTAAAGGAACTCCCCAACCTGTGAAATTTTTTGCAACATTTATAACAAATCTTAAATTACCTTCAACTAACTTCTTTAAAGCCTCTTTATCACCTTGTTTAGCCCTTATTGCCAATTCTTTTTCTTCCTCAGGAGTTAACAAAGAATGTTCAGCCATATGTTGTATATATAGATTTAAAGTTGATTGTTCATTTTTAGTTTTCATCTCGTCTCTCCTTTACCTTTACCTTTATTTTTTATTAATTATGAAGGTTGAATGTGAAAATTAAGTGAAATGTATTTCAAAATTTAATATTTTGTTTTTCAATTTGTATAATCGTCAGATTAAAATATTAATTTAATGTTTTTAAACATAAAAGGGAAGAGAAAAATTATTGAGATATTTAGTTGTTGTGAAGAAATGAGTAAAAGATTATATCTCTTCTATAACTATATTTTGATTTGTGTATATACATATCTCACCAGCTATTTTCATAGCCTCTATAACTATCTCCCTTGCAGACATATTTGTGTTTCTATACAGAGCCAAGGCTGCACTTCTTGCATAATCTCCACCTGAGCCTATAGCCAAGACAGGTTCATCAGGCTCTATAACATCTCCATTTCCAGATACTAGAAAGATGTTGTCCTTATCTGCTGTAATCATAACGGCTTCAAGCCTTCTAAGATACTTATCTGTTCTCCAAGCTTTAGCTAAATCAACAACAGATTTAGGTAAATTTCCTCCGTTTCTTTTTAACTGTTCTTCTAACCTTTCCATTAATGCTATTCCATCTGCCGCAGAACCTGCAAAACCAACAACAACCTTTCCGTTAAAAATTCTTCTAACCTTTCTGGCAGAACCTTTTATAACTGTATGTCCTAATGTTACCTGCCCATCACCTGCTATTACTGTTTTACCGTTCCTTTTTACTGCACAGATTGTAGTAGCCTTTATCTCCATACTGAGCTCACCTCTTATATTTCTATTTCATCAGCATTAAAAACAGGACCTTCATAACAAACTCTATCGTATCCGTTTGTTTTTTTATTTTTTACCACACAGCCTATACATATACCAAAACCACAAGCCATTTTGCTTTCAAGGGATAGATATGTATCAACCTCTATTTCTCTAGCAACCTTTACTACAGCCTTCATCATACCTTTAGGTCCACACACCATTAAAGCTGTATTTTTATTATCTTTTACAATTTCTTTTAAATCCTTAGTTATCAATCCTTTTATTCCAAAACTTCCATCTTCTGTGTATATCAAAGTTTTATCTTCAAAGTTGTTTTCTTTTATCCAATCTAACATTGATAACTGTTCTTTCCTTCTAACACCGTACAATGCAATAAAATTTTTTTTCTTATTTCTTAATCTCTT
>CAZEUK010000024.1:0-9981 GCA_964514535.1 uncultured Aquificales bacterium | reverse complement strand
ATACCAGCTTTTTTCAGATGGTCATAAATGTTATTCAAAAATTTTAATATCTGATTAGCTTTTTTATCGTCAGCCCCTATCATTTTGTAATCGTTTTCATTCTTCCAAGTATCCTCTAAAAACCATTCACCATCTACTTGAAAAAATTTATAGGTTTTGCTTTGTTTACCTTCTTTTAGATTTTTGTCTGTTGGAAAAATTTCATTAATTGCATTTTCTAATTTAGGAACAGGATTTCCTTTTACCTTTTTAAATCTAAAATTTGGTATTTTTTCTAAGTTTTCAAAAAATTTAATTAATAAACTATTAAAATTGGGATTTACTCTTAAAATTTCCAAAATTTTATTTTTAAACAAAGTTGCTCCAATTTCAGAAGTGGAAGGAAAGCCTAAATCTTCACCTTTTATCTTGTATTTTTCTTGTATATATTCTCTAAAATACCTTTTAGCTAAACAAACTCCGCAAAGCCTTTCGCCTTTATTGAAATATTTCGGATTGGCTTCCCATAAAGGTTTCCAAATAAAATTACCTCTCCAGTTGTCTAAAGTTGCCCCTATGATAGTATGCTCTCCACAGGAAGAACATCTATAAACTCCTTTTATATATCCTGTTTGAAATTTAATATTCTTTTCATAGTTATAAAAAAATTTCCAATTTCCATAACATTCCCAATTTGTGGATTTTATTAATTTGTAATTCTCAATATATTCTCTATCTGGAAGTTGAGATTTTTTTTGATAATTTATCAAATTAGCTAAATCTTCAGATACTTCTTTATATTTATTTATATCTTCTAATTCCAAATATTCAATGAATAACTTTAAAGTATCTTTAATCTGATTTTGAGCTAAATTTACATATATTTCTCTTGTGTTTTTTAAAATATCATTTCTTTTACTTTTTACCTCATTAAATTTCTCGTTATTTGTTATATTAAGGGCTTTTACTATATGCTTTTCTTCTACATTTTCATCAAAAAGCTTGTTTACTCCAAATTTAGTGAATTCATTTAATAGGTTTTTAAACTCCTCATAAAGTAAACTTTTTATTATTTCAGGATTATCAATTTTTGCATTAAAAATAGCTACATTTGGTATATTTGCTATTAATTCTTTTTCATCACTTGATTTAATATCAATATCAGGATAAATAAGTTTGACTTGGTAGTTATTTATAGCAATTGCTAGCAATCTTTTCATCAACCAGCTAACCATAAAACTACCAGCCCATAAGTCTGCACTTTTTCTTGAACTGCTTATAAACTTTTGCACTGATGGAATTGTCATTTGAAATAGATAGGTTTTAGTTTCTTCTGGCATTTCACAAACCCTCTTTAATGAATTTTTGGGTTTTTTCTTTTAAAGCATTTACATCATATTCTATTTCTACAGATTTAGGAAAATTTCTACACTTAATTTGTAAATTTAAATTTTTATCAAATTCAAAAATAATCTTATCCTTTTCTTCATCAGGAAATAACTTGCCTTCTAAATATGTAAGTATTGCGTAATATTGATTATCTTTTTCTTTTATAGAAAACCAAACGGTTGAAGGTAGTCTTTCTAAATAATCATTCTTATGTTTTACTTTAAATCTTCCTATTGTAGTAGGAATTATATTGCCCCTTTTATTTCTTTTTGGTGATACATTTAATACGTTTGGAATACCTTCTCTTGAATTTATCTGAATAGGTAAACCAAATGCAAAATTCCATTGATTTTTTTTTATTTTTATTTTATCCCATTCACACTTACTAGATATAAAATTCTTAATATTAAAATACTCAGGAGTTGTCTGTCTGTTATTTCTTCTAAAATTTTTATATTTATTGCCCAAATCATCTAGAGCTTCTTTCCAATTATTACCCACTAACCCGTGAATATAAATAAAATCTTCATCTACAGTTTTAAAGTTGTAATTTCTGTTTGAATTATTTATTTCCGTTAAATTTTTTATTAATTCTTTAAAACTTTTAATTATTTCTTTAATATTATCCCTATCTTTACTTTCAATTATTCCTAAATCATAATCCTTTAAATGTTCAAAATCTTTGCTTGTTTTTTCATCTATTCCTTCTGTCCTAACATCTATAATCTGCCAACTTCCAAAGCCTCTTCTTGCTCTTAAGCCGAAACTACCTAAAGCAGTGGCAAGATAAAAAGAATATGCAACAAGTTTTACAATTTTTTCATCTACAGAATTTTTGAATAAAAATTTAACTTCAAATTTAGAACCAGCCTTGATGACATTATTTAATCTTTCTTTATTCATATTTATAACAAAACCTAAATATTTAACTCCTCTTCCTAAATTATTCCAATCCAAATTGTATTCTTCATATTCTTTTAAATATTCAATAACTATCCTAAACGGGCTTTTTCTTTCTTGAGAACCAAAAACTAAGCCTTCTAAATCCTTTAAAGCTTTAATATTATTGCCAATGATAGAACCAGCAATAGCTCTAAACCAGTATCTCATTAAGCCTTTGATTTCAGAGGGACGAATGCGGTCATTTTGACCAAAACCTCCTCCCATAAGAGTTGGAGTTATAACTTTTACAGTAAAAGTTAACTCTTTTCTCTCCATACTATTAACTCCCTATAAATATACCTCTATTTTACAATTAAACCATTCTTCAGTTAATAGCCTACTCCTCTATCTTAAAACCTTTTGGTAACTCTGGAAGTTTTTCTATATATATACTTTCTGATGGAAATGCAAAAGCTGAACCGTTTTTCTCAACTATCTCCATTATTTTAAACATAACATCCTGTTTTATAGCTAAATACTCCTCCCAATCTGCTGTATCGGTGAATGTGTATATAAATATATTCAAAGAACTGTCTCCGAATTGGTCAAAGTAAACTAGTAAAGTTAAATTTTTGTCTATTCTAGGATGTTTTATCAGCATTTCCCTTATTTCTTTCACTATTTTTTGAACTGTAGAAACAGGAGTATCGTAGGTCAGACCTATATACATCTTAATTCTTCTGTTTTGTCTTCTGGAAAAATTTTCTATGGGATTATTGGCTATATAGCTGTTTGGAACTGTTATTAAAGATTTTTCAAATGTTCTTATCTTAGATGTTCTTAATCCTATGTCTTCAACAATTCCTTCAACAGACCCAACCTTAACCCAATCACCTAATTTCATAGATTTGTCGGCAAGTATAGTTAAACCACCGAATAGATTTGCTACCGTGTCTTTAGCCGCTAATGCAAAGGCTAAGCCACCTAAACCTAGAGATGCCACAAAAGCAGAAACATTTATTCCCCATTCTTGTAAGATTGCCACTACAGATAGGGCTATTATTAAAACTTTTAAGGTCTTTATAAAGAAATTTCCTATTTCCTGTGATAAATCCTTTCCAAATTTGGCAGAAAATTTATAGATTTCAGACTTGAATATATTTACTGCATTGTAAAATGTCCAAAAAACAGCAATTATTAATAAACTTTTGATGAAATGGTTAAAAAATTCTCCTTTTACACCTAAAATTTTTAAGGAAGACCATAAACCAAAAACTAATAGTAAATATCTTAAGGGGGATATTAACAGTTTTAATATTTTATCGTCTAGCTTTGTTTTTGTTCTTAAAATTATTCTTCTTACGACTTTTCTTACAAAGAATGAAAATAATCTTCTTAAGATTAGGAAGAATAAAAATACTAAAAGAGCTGATAGCCATTTATAGATAGGTATTCCTAATAAAGTATGTTGAAATAATGCTAAAAAATCTTTGTCAAATAGATTTAAAATTTTATCCATATCTTTTAAGATTTAAAAATATTTACTGTAAACTCTAAACTTCCAGAGAGGCTTAATTTATCTCCATTTTTCAATGGGAAGTCTTGTAGTGGTAAAAGTTTTAAACCGTTTAAATATGTACCGTTTGTACTGTTTAAATCTTGAACAAACCATGTGCCATCTTTATAACTAAATTTAGCGTGTTTTCTAGACACTGTTTTATATCTCTGTAAAAAATCGCTACCTACTGCATGTCGGCCTACAACATCACCATCCCTAACAACTATCTCAAAATCTTCCCCTTTTAAAATTAACTTACTTTTGCTTAGAATGACCGTTTTTTCATCTTCTTCTAAATCTAATAAATCAAATGGTATTTTACTTTCCTGAGTTTTATGTTCAGCTCCCTTTTTGCTTATTTCATCACACTCTATAGGTGGTACAGATGTTATATCTGTCATACAGTTTATACATATAGGTTCATCAGGAGGGTTTTTTGTTCCGCAGGTAGGACATATCTTACATAAACTCATCTATTATCTCCTTTATATCTTTTTGGTAAGGTATTCCTAATATATATATATCGTTATTTTTTTCTACAATTTGTAGTCTTTTATCTTTTTTCTTTTTTTTATAATCATTATAAATTTTTTCAAGTTTTTTATTAAATATATACATTTTTTGATTTTCAGACCCTTTCCATATGTAATTACTTTCCAATCCTTCTATAAATCTTCCTGCAATTAAAACATCTATATAATCTAATATATTTTTGTATTTTTTTGCCAATTCGTCATATTCATAACCTGTATAAACCAGAATATCGTCAAAATTATTCTCCTTAAGTTTTTTTAGTATATACTCTAAGGCTTCCGATTGGTCAAAAGGTTCACCGCCTGATATTGTTATCTTTTTTACATTAAAACTAAATATTTCTTTTAAAACATCTTCCACATTTGTTTTATACTTTTCATCAAAATTCCAAGTATATTTAGACATACAGCCTTTACATCTTATACTACAGCCTTGAAACCAGAGACCAATTCTTTTACCAACTCCTAAAGTATAAACAGGAAAATGTATAAGATTTATAAAAACTTCCATTTTGTCTCCTTTGTAAATATCGGTATAAACAAATCTTATTCTTGTTTGATTAAATCTAATATTATAAACTACATTAATTAATTTTCTTTTCTAGAGGTAAGCAAAATGGGAGATTTGGTTATCAAAACATTAGATGGCGAATTGATGGAAGATAAGAAAAGGCCTTTAAGGACTACTTTATACGGAGAAGGTATTTTTGAAACATTTAGATATAACGGTAGTTTACCTAAAAGCATAACGAAACATTATGAAAGATTATCCAAAGGAGCAGACTTACTATCTATTCCTAGAATAACTTTAGAAGATTATATTTACTACATAGAGAAAAGTTTAGATTTGGCTGAAGAGAACAATCTAGGTAAAGATTTATATATAAAAACTGTTTTATTATCTGAAGGTGGAGATTATTACGCTTTAAAACCTTACAAGAGCCATCTATTAGTTATTATAAAACCTTACAAACAACCTAAAAGGGAAATCTGTTTAACTGTTTCTCCGTACAGAGTAAACAGTTCAAATCCTTTATTAAGATTTAAAACTACAAATTATATGTTAAATGTTTTGGCAAAAAGATATGCAATAGAAAAAGGTTGTGATGATGCAATTTTATTAAATGAAGAAGGTTATATAACTGAAACAACTTCCGCGAATATATTTTGGATAAAGGGAAGATGTTTATACACTCCTTCCTTAGAGTGTGGCTTAGTGGAAGGTATAACAAGGGAGAAGATTTTAAAGAAAGCTAGAGATGTAGATTTGGAAGTTAAAGAAGGTAAATATAAATTAAAAGATTTATTTGAAGCAGATTATATATTCGTGTCAAATTCCTTGAATGGTATAATTAAGGTTAAAAGAATAGATTTCATCCAATCTTAAAATACAGATTAAACAGGAGGATTTAGACTTGCCACTTCTAGTTCAAAAGTTTGGAGGTACTTCTGTAGGTAGTATTGAGAACATTAAAAGGGTAGCTAAAAGAGTAAAGAAGGCTGTAGATGAAGGTAATAAAGTTGTAGTTGTTTCTTCTGCAATGTCAGGGGAAACAGATAGACTTATTGAATTAACTAAACAGATTTCAAACAGACCTGACCCAAGGGAGTATGATGTTGTCGTTTCTACAGGGGAACAGGTTGCAATAGGATTGTTGGCTATGGCTTTAAAGGATATAGGTGTTGATGCTGTAAGTCTAACAGGGTGGCAAGTACCTATATTTACAGATAACGTTTATACAAAGGCAAGAATTAAAAAAATAGGTATAAGAAGAATAAATAAAGAGCTAGAAAGAGGTAGAGTTGTTGTAGTTGCAGGTTTTCAAGGTATTACAGAGAATAGGAATATAACAACTTTAGGTAGAGGTGGTTCTGATACAACGGCAGTTGCTCTGGCGGCAGTTTTAAAGGCCGATTACTGTGAGATATATACAGATGTTAAAGGTGTATATACTGCAGACCCTAGAATTGTTCCAAATGCAAGGAAAATTCCAGTTATAAGTTATGAAGAAATGATGGAGATGGCATCGTTAGGGTCAAAGGTTATGCAGATAAGGTCTGTAGAGTTTGCCGCCAAGTATGGAGTAAAAATTCACGTAAGGTCTACTTTTTCAGAAGAAAATGGAACATGGATACAGGAGGAAAATGAAGAGATGGAAAAGGTAGTAGTTAGAGGTATAAGCCACGATTTAAAGGAAAGTAAGATAACTGTCGTCCAAGTTCCTGATAAACCGGGTATAGCCGCTAAACTGTTTTCTGCATTGGGAGATGCGAATATTGTAGTTGATATGATAGTGCAAAATGTATCACATAAAGGACATACTGATATATCCTTCACTGTAAATAAAACTGATGCTGAAGAGGCGGAAGAGATAGCTAAAAAAGTAGCGAAAGAGATAGGAGCTGAAAGGGTTGATAGAAACGACAGAATAGCCAAAGTCTCTGTTGTAGGTTTAGGAATGAAAACCCACTCAGGAACTGCAGGAAAGATGTTTAACATTTTGGCAAAGGAAGGAATTAATATATATGCAATCTCAACATCAGAGATAAAAATATCCTGTCTTATAGATGAAGATAAAGCGGAACAAGCTGTTAGAGCTTTACATAGGGAGTTTGTGGAAAATGACAATATAGAAATTTTTGAGGAAAAATAATTTTTCTTCTCTTAAAAACTTTTAGGAGAATTTGATATGGTTGTAAAGAGAAAGATAAAGAAGGTTTTAGTAGCTAACAGGGGAGAGGTAGCTACTAGGATTATTAGAGCCTGTAAAGAGCTGGGAATAAAGACAGTTGCTATATACTCTGAAGTTGATGCAAACGGTATATGGGTCAAAAAGGCTGATGAAGCCTATATGATACCGGGAGACCCTATAAAAGCATATCTAAATTTTTATAAAATTGTTGATTTGGCAAAACAAACGAGATGTGATGCCATCCACCCGGGATACGGTTTTTTAGCTGAAAATGCAGATTTTGCTGAATATTGTGAAAAAAGGGGATTAATATTTATAGGTCCAAAACCGGAACATATAAGACTATTTGGAGATAAGATTACATCTAAAAAAGTTATGCGGGAAGTTGGAGTTCCAGTTTTACCGGGAACAGTTGAACCAATAAAGGATATAGAAGAGGCTAAGAAGATAGCTAAAGAGATAGGATTTCCTGTGATTATAAAGGCGGCTTACGGTGGTGGCGGTAGAGGAATGAGAATAGTTGAAAGGGAAGAAGATTTTGAAAGTTTATTCAAATCCGCCACCAGTGAGGCTGAAAAGTTTTTCGGGAAGGGAGACGTTTTTATAGAAAAGTATGTTAAAAATCCAAGACATATAGAGATACAGGTTTTAGCGGATAAGTATGGAAATGTTATACATCTAGGTGAGAGGGATTGTTCAATACAGAGGAGACATCAAAAGATTATAGAGATTGCACCATCACCAAGATTAAATCCTGAAGTAAGGAGAGAGTTATACAGAATAGCAGTTAAAGCGATGTTTAAGCTAGGTTATGAAAGTGCAGGGACATTAGAGTTTTTAGTTGATGAGAATGATAACTTTTACTTTATAGAAATGAATACGAGACTTCAGGTAGAACATACTATAACAGAGACTATTACCGGAGTTGATATTGTCCAAAGGATGATAAGAATAGCTGAAGGGGAAAAATTACCTTTCCTACAGGAAGATATAAACTTTAGAGGTTATTCTATAGAGTTTAGAATAAACGCGGAAGACCCTACAAAAAATTTTGCACCATCACCCGGTAAGATAACATCTTACTACTCACCCGGTGGACCCGGTGTAAGAATTGACGCGGCAGTTTACAAAGATTATATAATTCCACCTTACTATGACAGTATGATAGCAAAACTTACAGTTTGGGCGTTAACTTGGGAACAAACAGTAAATAGAGCAAGGAGAGCGTTGGAAGAGTTCCAAGTTAGAGGCGTTCCTACAAATCTACCTTTACTTAGACAGGTTGTTAGGGATAAAGATTTTAAAGAAGGTATATTTGATACAGGTTATCTAGATAGAAAACTACCTACCTTTAAACTTAAACATAAAGAGGAAAATCCAGAAGACTTGGCTGTTGTTATCTCTGCCGCTATAGCTGCATACCACAGGATTTAAATCTTAAGTTTTTTTCTTTTTTTTGTTTTATAATATCTTAGTTGTTATTTATCAATTTTAGGAGGACAGATGGATTGTTAGGATTTGGTCCACATTTAATGGTTGATGGTTATCAAGCAGATTACAATGTATTATCTAGCGTTGAGGCTATCACAAATTTCTTAGACGAGCTTCCCAAAGAGATAGAGATGACTAAAATAATGCCCCCTTACGTATTTAAGTATGACGGTGGAGAAAAGCCTGAAGACTGGGGAATATCTGGATTTGTTATAATAGCTGAAAGTCATATAAGTATACATACATTTCCTGAAAAGGAATACTTCTCACTTGATATATTCTCATGTAAAGATTTTGATATAGATAAAGCTTTAGAGATAATCAAAAATTACTTCCATACGGATAATTTAGAAATAAGGACAACAAAGAGAGGAACAGAATTTCCTAGAGATATAAGGATTGCAACATCTATAACGAAAGCACAGAGAAATAGATTAATATAATTCTTCTCCTTTTTTTCTTTTATGTATGGAAATTTTAGATTATCTGGAATTAACCTTTATCAAAGGTGTAGGAAGTAAAACTTTAAAAATTTTAATTGATAAATTTAAATCTCCAAAAAATATATTTGATTTATCTGTTTCTGAATTATCCCAATATATTCCAAAAAAATCTGCAGAGATTATTTTAAATAGAGATAAAATCTACAGAAAGTTAGCTGAACAGGAACTGTTAAAGGCAGAAAGAAAAAGTATAAATATAATTCATATAAATCATAAAGACTACCCTTCACTTTTAAAGGAGATAGATGAGCCGCCTATAGTTTTATACTATCTGGGAGATATAAATATAACTGAGAATAGTATATCAATAGTAGGTAGTAGAAAGTATTCAAGTTATGGAAAGTTCATTACAGAAAAATTTAGTAAAGAGCTAGCTGAAGATGGTATAAACATTGTGTCAGGTATGGCTTTAGGTATAGACAGTATAGCCCATCAATCAGCCTTAAAGGTTAAAGGTAAAACAACGGCAGTTTTAGGTAGTGGTATAGATATTATCTATCCTTATGAGAATAAAAGGTTATACTACCAGTTAAAGGAAGAAGGATGTATCCTGTCCGACTTTCCAATAGGAACTAAACCATCGAAATACACATTTCCACGGAGAAACAGAATTATAGCTGGTCTGTCATATGGAACAATTATAACTGAAGCCTCTGAAAAATCTGGAGCTTTAATAACTGCCAACTATTCACTGGAGTATAACAGACTAGTTTTTTCTGTTCCAACGAATATAAACAATCCTTACGGAAAAGGTAATAACAATTTATTAAAAGAAGGTGCTTTTCCTTTAACAGATGTTGAGGATATATACAGAGAAATTGGGTTTTTGAAAAGTATAACTAAAAACAGTAAAGTTGAGTTAACAGATAGGGAGAAAGAGATTTTAAAGTATTTATCTAAACCTACACATATAGATGAGTTATCAAATTATACAGGTATTGGAATAGATGAGT
>CAZEUK010000023.1:5976-10169 GCA_964514535.1 uncultured Aquificales bacterium | reverse complement strand
TTCACCATACTTACTCCATAAAAGCCCAGCAGAAATCTTAAATCCGTCTATGGGAGATATATCAACTGTTGCTAACCAAGGTTTAAAGTTATCATTGGTTTTACCTAACTCTACTAAACCATCATCAGGATTTAAACCTAAAGCACCTAAAACATTATCTTTATTATTAACCACATCTGTTGATGCCAATACGGTAGGAACTTCAAACTGACCAAATGCTACATTGAAACCTATTGGACTGTTAGGATCAGCTTTTTTAGTCAATCCTACTATAACGTTGTAAAGTCTAAAAGTATCATTGTTCTTTCCAGTATTAAGTAAGTCATTATCTTGTGCTTCAAATCCTGCTGTTACTGCTCCGTAGAGTGTTAAGTCTGAGTTAGCTACTGTTATAGTTCCTGCGTTAGCTGCCGAAAAAGCTAGTAAGCCTGCTGCAGCTAAACCTAATACTTTCTTCATTTTTACAAACCTCCCATCTTTATTTCTTATTTATTAAACATAAAACATATTTTTTTCAATTTCAACCACAACTTAACTTAAAGCAAACATTATGCCATTAAATATAATACTTATTTAATAAAATATAAAGTAAATCCTAATATAAAACAATGGTTATAGTATATTAATTATTTGCTTATTATTTTCCTCTTAATCAATTTGCAAATTTGCAAAACTTCTATATTTCCCTTTTTATTTTGTTAAACTCTCTTAAAATATTAAAAAATTTATCTGTACTTTCAAGCTTTGGTGGTTCTGGAGGAAACTTTAAATCATTTTTATCTTTAGGATAATTCATCCCTGTTTTTTCATTTCTGTTTAAAAAATAAAAAACTACACTAAATCCTGCAATAAATGTTAATAGAAATCTAAACATTTCTTTACTCCTTAATAAGATTATATAAAAGTATAATATTATAAAAGTTTTAATATTGCTATCTTATTTTAATGTTGTAGGGGTAGCTAAGTTTAACCCTAATAAATTTTTACTTATAAAAAATAAATTTAAATTAATAAATGTAGATAAATTAGAGGTTTTTAGATATGGAAAGTTTTTTAAAACTAAAAAGAGTTTTAGGTCTGATATTAGCACCTTTATTGGCTTTCGGTATATATTTACTTCCTTTAGAACTAAACGATAAAGCACATATAGTCTTTTCAATATTGGTCTTTAATATTATTTTTTGGCTGTTTGAAGTAATTCCTTTATCTATGACTGCTCTGTTAGGTATATCTATAGCAGTGATGTTAGGGGTTGTCTCAGTTAAAGAAGCCTTTAAAAGTTTAGGACATCCCATTGTTTTACTGTTTATAGGTAGTTTTTTATTGGCAACTTCTATGTCAAAATATGGATTGGATAGAAGGATTGCATTAAATATTCTTTCTAAAGATGTATTCCTTAAAAGTCCATTTAGAATAATAGTAGGTTTTTCTCTAATAGCCTATTTTCTATCATTTTGGATTAGTAATACTGCAACAACTGCAATACTTTTACCTTTATCCTTAGGAATTATACTTATATTGAAAAAAACGGATATAGGTAGTTTTGATAAATTTACAGTTTTCCTTCTCTTATCAATAGCTTATGCGTCTTCTATAGGTGGGGCTACAACTTTAGTTGGAACACCTACAAACTTAGTTGGGGCAGGTTTTTTAGAAGAGTTAGGTTATGATGTTAACTTTGTGAATTGGTTTTTATACGCCTTTCCAATAACCTTTTTAACATATATATTTTTCCTAGCCTATATAAAGCTCTATATAAAAAATAAAAATTATTCCTTTCAAGATGTGAAAGCTTTAATATCTAAAGAAAAAGATAAACTGCCTAAAATAAACAGAGGGGAGATTAATACTATAATAGCTTTTTCATTTGCAGTTATATTTTGGGTTTTACCGGGAGTGCTAAACATATTAGGATTAGAAAATATGTATAAATTTTTTAAATTACATCTGCCTGAAGGATTGGTTGCAATTCTATCCTCTATTTTACTTTTTATCCTACCTGCCGATGATGGGAAAAACACACTTGATAGTAATGATTTAAAAGGATTAGATTGGGATACAATTCTGTTATTTGGTGGTGGTATAGCATTAGGTCAGTTAATTATGAAAACAGGTTTAGCTGAATATATAGGGAAGAAGGTTTCCTCTGTAGTATCCCCTGAAAACATAATTCTATTTATATTCATTCTTATACTTTCTATGGTTTTCCTAACAGAGATAAGCTCAAACACTGCAACAGTTTTAACATTCGTTCCCATTTTAATAGGTATATTAAAAGAGTTAAATACTAATGCGTTTTTCATAATATTTGGGGTTATAATAGCTGGAAGCTTCGCATTTATGTTACCTATAGCAACTCCTCCAAATGCTATTGTTTACGGTAGTAGGCTTATACCGTTAAAGACAATGGTAAAAGTTGGACTAATCTTAAATATTATTGGAGCTATAATTATTACCTGTATGGTAGTTTTATATACTTCTTAGAAGATATTATTGAAGATTGATTAAGTAGATAATAAACTAAGAAGTTAGATGTTTAAGAGAATAGGTTAATTGGCTAGGTATTGTTTTTAGTTAGTATCTGTAAGTGTGTCTAACTCTGTGATAAGATAATTTATTCAATTTTAATAAAAAATAAGGAGGTAGAGCAGATTTATGGCGACTAAATGGGAATTTTCTGCTGGTGGTGTAGTTTTTAGAAAAAATGAAAATGGACAAGTGGAGATTTTGTTAATAAGAGTAAAGACGAGATGGAGTTTTCCAAAGGGAAATATAGAAAGGGGAGAGCCGAAAGACCAAGCAGCATTAAGAGAAGTTAAGGAAGAAACAGGAGTTGATGCTAAGATTTTAGATTACTTAGGTGAAGTTGATTACTGGTATAACATAGGTTTAACTAGAATTCATAAATTTGTTTATTACTATTTAATGGAGTATATCTCCGGTGATGTTGTTCCACAGAAAGAAGAGATAGACGAGGCAAAATTTATGTCTATCACTGAAGCTGAAAAATCTTTAGCTTACTCTACAGATAAGGAAATATTAAACAGGGCTATAAACTCTATGAAAAAATTAGGAATTATGTAAATGTTAACACTCCTTTTGAGGGGAGGAGTTAAACTTTTACAGATTTCAGATAGAGATAAAGCTTTGAAAAAAGGGGAGCTTTTAGGCTCCCTATTAAACTTCATAGGTTATAGAAAGAAAGTTATTTTAAAAAATTTAGATATAGCTTTTCCTGAACTAGATAAATCAGAAAGGGAAAAAATAGCGAAAGGGGTTTTACAGTATATAGGGAGAAATATAGTAGATTTTGTAAGAATTCCTGTTTATTCCAGAAAAAATCAAGTTTTAGATATAGCTGATATTGTAGAGGGGAAAGATTTATTAGATAAATACAAAAATAAAGGGGCAATTTTAATAACTGGTCATATTGGAAATTGGGAAATTTTAGGAGCTGTAATATCAAAACTTAATTATAAAATAACCGTCCTAGCATATCGTCAGGAAAATAAAGAGATTAATCAATTTATAGAGAGTATTAGGACTTCTGCTAATATTGGAATTATATACCACGACCAACCTTTAAAGAAGATGTTAAAAACTTTAAGTGAAGGTGGTTTTTTAGGCTTTTTAGCAGACCAAAATGCGTTAAGACATAGAGGAGTTTTTGTAGATTTCTTCAATTTCCCTGCATCTACCATATCTCTACCTGCAAAGATTTCTCTAAAATATAAAATACCTATGATTTTTACCTACAATTATTTAGATTTAAAAGATAAAAAATACAAAATATTCTTCAAAGAGATAGATATATCTAAATACTCTAAAAATCAGTATAGAGAGTTAACTCAGGAGTTCACTAAAGAATTGGAAAAGGCTATAAGGAAAAATCCATCACAATATCTATGGACACATAAAAGATGGAAAACAAGACCTGAAGGAGAACCAGAAAATATTTATCGGTAGTTAGTTTAAAAGTTCATAAGTAAAAAATCTAATAAATAAATAATGAAGCTAAAGATATCCTCATAGAATTAATAGAACAAGGAAAAACTTTACTCTTTCTCTTAAACATAGCTAATCTATCCCTTATTACTGAATGTAATCCTTCATTCCAATTTTATTTATCTATAAAAATTAAAAAGTTATAACGTTTGATTTTTCTGCTGAGTTTATAAAGTTTATAAATGTAG
>CAZEUK010000023.1:0-5876 GCA_964514535.1 uncultured Aquificales bacterium | reverse complement strand
TAAAAAGTTATAACGTTTGATTTTTCTGCTGAGTTTATAAAGTTTATAAATGTAGATGCACCAACAGGATTTTCTAATCCTTCAAATAATTCTGAACTGTCTATTCCAAACATTTTTAACGCATTATTACATGGATAAATCTTTACTCCTAAATCTATAGCTTGTTTTATTAAATCTTCAACTGAAGGAACTTTGTTAGATTTAAATTTTTCTTTAATCATATCTGTAGTTTTTCCTACCAACTCAGTAGTATTTAAATCTTTCAAGCTTGGATTTAAATTACTGAAAAAGACTGCCCCGTCCGTTGAGAGTGTTAGATTTTTAACTCTCTCTTTATGAAGAACATTTATTCCGTAAAAACTAAAAAACATCCCGGTCTCTATTCCCATAGAAGCTGATGTATTAGCTAACATAAAGGCAGGTAATACTTTATCTAATGTTCCACTAACAACGATAATACCTAATCTTATAGACATATCCTTCTCCATAAACTAATTTTTGATTATAAAATTAATTCTACAACTAGCTATTATATTAAACTATAATCTAGCTTAGGTGTTTTTTATCCATTATCTTAAAATTTAATATAAAATTGATATTAAACCATTGTAGAGATAAGGGTTATTGTTGAGAAAAAAAGTAATAACAGCATTATTTTTATTTGGATTAATAAGCTCTAATTCTTGGGGACAGGGTGTACCTGTATATGTAGATGCAGATAATATTATTAAAGAGAAGGACAAAGTAATAGCTAAAGGTAATGTTGTAATAAGGAAAGGTAATCAAGAGTTATTAGCTGACAAAGTAATCTACTATCCAGATAAAGATTTAGCCTACTTTGAAGGTAATATAAAAATTAAAACGGAAAAGTTTGAGGGAGTTGCATCTAAAGGTAATTGGAATTTTAAAAAAGATGAAGGTGAGTTATACAATGTAAAGGGTGTTTTAGAAGGTGGATATTATTTTTACGCTAAAAAATTAAGTAAAATAAAGGATAGATACTATTTTACAGATTTAAAAATATCTAAATGTAAGTTTGATAGCTACGATTGGTATATATCAAGTTCAAAAGGTAATTTTAAAGAGAATGATTATATCTACTCCTATAATACTGTTTTCAGATTTTGTAAAGTTCCAATAATATACACACCTTACTTTGCCTATCCAACCAGTCCAAGAAAAACAGGCTTTTTAGTACCGACTATATCAACGGACAGTTATAATGACCTTATTTTAAGAGTTCCTTTCTTTTGGGTAATAGACAGAAGTTCAGATGCAACTATTACTTTAGATTATAGAAATAAGCAGGGAATAGGAACTGATATTGAGTATAGGAGGCAGTTAAATAAAATAGATAGATTAAAATGGAATTTGTTCTACTTTAAGGAAAAATCAAACGGTAGTTGGTGGGAAGGTAGAGATATAGGTAGATTACAAAATAGATGGAGATTTAAATTAGATACTACATTCAGATACAAAAAGTTTAGTTCATTTGTAAATGTTGATATACCTAGTGACCCTTACTTCTTTGAAGATTACGGTTCTGTTGGTTCTATATTTAATCCATTACCAAGCAGATATATTTCCTACACAAAATCACAACTTTTAGCCATATATGATGGAGATTACACTTCAACAGAGATAAATTTTGATTACCTTTATGACCTTACTAAACCTAACAACGAGGAAACTTTACAGAGACTTCCAGAAATAAGATTTTACATAAAGAGATTACCTATTCTGAAAAATTACGGTTTTTATACAGATTTTTTATCTGTAAACACAAACTTCTATAGAGAAAAGTTAGTTAAAGGTTTCCGTTCAGATAACAGTTTAAGACTTTCATACTTTACAAATTTTTGGAAACTTTCAAATGTCCTTGAGATAAAACCGAGATTTATAGCTTATCTAAACTTAGACGGTAAGTACAACGACCAAACTTTTAACAAAGAACAGAAAACTAGGTCGGTGGTTAATATATCCGATACTCTAAGGACTATAGAGTATAAAGATTATGGAGATTTTGTTCATTCTATAATACCTGAGATAAAGTTTGAGTATATAACTTCCCACAGTAATAAAGGCATCCCTATATTTGACAGAAATGATTTTATTCCAGATAAAAAAGATATAGATTTTGCAATTCACAATATTTTAGATTTTAAAGAAAAAAACAGTTTTTTAAGATGGAGTGTTGAAACTGGATATGCTTCTAAAGGCTACTACTATATAGGGGAGAATAGGGAAGATGGATATTTAAAACCTTTAACTAATACTGTCTATCTCTCTATAGATAAATACTCATTCTCCAATAGTCTAATTTATAGCTTTAAGACTAATCAGATAGAAACGTCTATATCTTCATTTTCCGTTGCATTGTTTGATTGGTTAAAGTATTCTGTATCCCATTCTTACAGTAATAACTCAACTAATCAGATTACTAACAGTATTTATGGAAAAATAAAAAATTGGAGTTATAACTTTTCAGTTTTAAATAATATTAAAGAAGGATATACTCAAAGAAAAAGTTTTTCACTTACTTGGGATAGGGGATGTTGGAATTTACAGTTTTTTTATCTAGAAGATTTCAACAAGTCAACAGGCAAAACATATAGGACTTATTACTTTGTTATAAATATATTAGACATTCGTTATCAATTACCTTTCTTAGCCTCAACTAAAGGTTATTAATAGAATTATGGAAGTTTTTGATTTAAAAAAACTTGGAAATATAGAAGAAGGTATTTTTATAGAGAGAATAAACAGGTTTGTTGGGAAGATAAAATTAAACAACAGTATTTATACCTGTCATATTGCAGATACAGGAAGGTTAAAGGAGATACTTACCGTAAACAGAAAAATATGGGTAATAAAGAATAAAACAGGTTTAAAAACAGATTATAAACTTATTTCTGCAGAAATGGACGACGGAGAGATTGTTTTAGTAAACACGTCTTTACACTCTAAAATAGCCTTGGAAGTTTTAAAAAAAGGGTTTTTAGGATTTATTCCAAAGAAAATAAAATCTGAGTTTGTTTTTGGAAAAAGTAGATTAGATTTTATTGTAAACGATAATATATTGATTGAGTTGAAAGCCAGCAATTTACTATTAAATAAAAGATGTGTTTTTCCCGATGCTCCCACAGAGAGGGGAAGGAAACATTTAAATGAACTTTTAAAGGCAACTGAAGAAGGTTTTAAATCTATTATTCTTATTATGGGATTAAGAGATTGTGAATGTTTTCAGCCAAATGTTAAGTTAGATAAAAATTTTTCAGATACTTTCTTTAATGTTTTATCTAACGGTGTGGATTTTTTAGGTTTTAAAATAAAAATTGATAGGGAAAGTAAAAAGATACTCTTTAATGGAAAAATGGAGTTATGTAAAAAATCTTAAATGACAATTTATAATATTTCTTTAAAAATCTAATAAAGGGGCTTAAAGTTGGAACATTCAGGAATAATTATTTTAGATTTTGGTTCACAGTACACACAGTTAATTGCAAGGAGAATTAGGGAGTTAAATATATTCAGTGAGATTTTACCTTTTAACGCTACAGTTGAGGAAATAAAAAAGCATAACCCAAAGGGAATTATATTTTCAGGCGGTCCTGCTTCAGTTTATCAACCTGATGCACCTAAACCTGATGAAAGGGTTTATCAGTTAGGACTGCCTATATTGGGGATATGCTACGGATTACAGGTTATAACAGATTATTTCGGTGGTAAGGTTGTAAAGGCAGATAGACACGAATACGGTAAAGCTGAATTGGAGATTTTAGATAACTCAGATTTATTCAGTGGTCTTCCTAATAAAATAGATGTTTGGATGTCCCACGGTGATAAAGTTGTGGAACTGCCGAAAGGCTTTGAGCCTATAGCAAAAACTGAAAACTCTCCTTTCGCATCTGTTAGAGATAAAAAAAGAAAAATATGGGGGGTTCAGTTTCACCCAGAGGTAAGCCATACTCCACTTGGAAAAGAGATACTTAAAAACTTTGCTGTAAAAATTGCAGGTTGTAAGCAAGATTGGACAATGGGTAATTTTATAAGTGAGAAGGTAAAGGAGATTAGGGAAGAAGTTGGAGATAAAAAGGTAATATGTGCTTTATCTGGTGGAGTTGACAGTTCTGTTGCGGCAGTGTTAGTCCATAAGGCTATAGGAGATAATCTAACCTGTATATTTGTTGATAATGGTCTATTAAGAAAGGGAGAAAGGGAACAGGTAGAAAAAACATTTAGGGAAAACTTTCATATACCTTTGGTTGTTGTAGATGCAAAGGATAGATTTTTAAAAGCGTTAAAAGGGATTACCGACCCGGAGAAAAAAAGAAAGATTATAGGAAATCTATTTATTGAAGTTTTTGAGGAAGAAGCTAAAAAAATACCTGATGTTGAATACTTAGTACAGGGAACACTTTATCCGGATGTTATAGAAAGTGTATCTGTTAAAGGACCGTCTGCTGTAATTAAAACTCACCATAACGTTGGTGGTTTACCTGAAAGAATGAATTTAAAACTTATAGAGCCTTTAAGGGAGTTATTTAAAGATGAGGTTAGACAGTTAGGTAAAGAGTTAGGATTACCGGATGAGATAGTTTACAGGCAACCTTTCCCGGGACCGGGATTAGCAATAAGAATAATTGGAGAGGTAAACAGGGAGGATTTAGATATATTGAGGGAAGCAGACGCAATACTGTTGGAAGAGATAAAAAAGGCTGGATATTACACTAAACTTTGGCAGTCTTTTGCAGTATTACTGCCTATACAAACTGTAGGAGTTATGGGAGATTACAGGACATATGAGAAAGTTATAGCTATAAGAGCTGTTAACTCTTCTGATGGTATGACAGCAGATTGGGCTAAACTACCTTACGACCTGTTAGACAGAATAATGAGAAGAATAATTAATGAAGTGGAAGGTGTTAACAGAGTAGTTTACGATATAACATCAAAGCCACCGGGCACAATTGAATGGGAATAATATTTTGAAAAGATTAAAGGTTAACAGAGAAACAGACTTAAAAACTTTTTTAGCGGAAGAGTTAAAAATATCAAAAAGTAAGGCTAAAGACTTAATTGATACTAAAAATGTTTTCGTTAACGGCGAGAGGGTATGGATAGCAACGCATAAACTAAAAAAGGGAGACCTTGTAGAGCTCCCTTTCCTTAATTCCTTTAAAAGTGAAGATTATAAAATTGAAAAAAATATCCTATATGAAGATGATTTTATAATTGCCATACAGAAACCACCTTTTTATGAGAGTAATAAATCAAAAAAGTCTGTTGAGTATCTGTTAAGGGATTTCAAAAGGGACAAAAATATAGAAGCTATACATAGACTAGATAGGGAAACTTCAGGAGTTTTACTATTTGCTAAAAATAAAAAAGTTTTCTACAAATTTAAAGATTTATGGTCTGAAAAGAGAGTAAAAAAGATTTATCTAGCAATATCTTACGGTTCTGCAGATTTTAAAAGAAAATTTATTAATCTTCCAATTGACAGGAAGATAGCAAAGTCTGATGTTTATGTTTTGGATAAGAATAAAGAGTTTACACTTTTTAAGATTGATTTAAAAACCGGAAGAAAACATCAGATAAGAATACATCTTGCTAAGATTGGGTATCCTATAATTGGGGATAAGATTTACGGTTTAAAAAAATTGGATGATTTAAGGCTAAAAAGTATAAATAGACAGATGTTACACGCTTATGAAATTAGCTTTATACATCCCTTTACAAAGAAAAAAACAGTTATTAAAGCTCCCGTTTATCCTGATTTTAAAAGGACTATTAGACTGTTGAAACTGAAGCTTTACCAATACTGAAATAAAACGACAGACTAATTGGTGATTAACTATTAATCTTTATATGGA
>CAZEUK010000022.1:1244-10334 GCA_964514535.1 uncultured Aquificales bacterium | reverse complement strand
AGTATTTAACAGAGATACCTATTGATATAATCAAAATAGATGGAAGTTTAATAAGAAATATTACAACAAATGAAAAACAGAAGTATATAGTTAGCTCTATAGTATCTATGGCAAAACTGTTAGATATTAAAACAGTGGCAGAGTTTGTTTCAAGTGAGGAGATTTTTGAAGAAGTTGTTAAGTTAGATATAGATTATGCCCAAGGTTTCTACATTGATAAACCTAAATTTATAGAAGAGATATTGGAAGAAGAAAAAATACCGGAGATTTATTAATTATAATAGTTTTAATTTCTCCGGTAATCTTTCCCTTCTCTCAATATCGGTTAAATCTTCCCTTTCCCTTACAACTTCAACAGTCCCATCTTCCATAATCATAACAACGTTAGGTCTGTACTCTATAAACTGCATCCATTGGGTATTGTTGTAAGCTCCTACTGGTGAAAAGATTAATCTTGTTCCCCTTTCTAAAGGTGGAAGTAGTATTCCATCATCAATTATGTCTATATTCATACATAATGGTCCATACAGAATAGATGGTTCGTTTACTCCGTAAACTTCCCTGTCTATCTCAACATTAAACTTATACCAAAACGCAGTAAACAGTAAATTTACACCTGCATCGCATATGTAAGCCTTTCTGCCATCAGGCAATCTTTTAGATGCAAACACTGTTGTTATTAAATATTCTGCTTCGTCCACTATAGCCCTACCGGTTTCAAGTATCAATTTAGGAAAATCTCCCGGTCTTAGATTTGAGTATAGAGCCTCCGTAATCTTCTCTGCGTAATCGTCTATAGGTGGCACTGCTATGTCAGGTGGTAAGTATGTTCCCTTTAATTTATTTTTGGAAGGTATTCCGCCACCTATATCTATATACTCAATCTTAAATCCGAAGTTATCTTCCACTTCGTAAGCAAATTTAACCATTTTTTCAACTTCTTTAGCGTAAGCGTTAGGGTCTAAAATAAACGTTCCTATATGGGCGTGTAATCCGTTAAGAATAAGCCAACTACTTTGGGCAATTCTTTTTACTGCATCTAAAGCCTGTCCAGTTTCTAAATTAAATCCAAACCTTGACCATTGAGGTTTTATTCCTGTATCCATATTTAATCTTATGGCAACCTTTACAGTCTTACCTAATCTTTCTGCAATCTTTTCAACATCTAATATCTCGTCAAAATGGTCTATATGGATTTTAGCCCCTTCCTTAATAGCTATCTCCAAATCTTCCAGTTTTTTATGTGGACCATTAAAGATAATATCCTTCCCTTCAATTCCTAATTTTCTAGCCTTTTCATACTCAAAGCCTGATACAACTTCAGCTAAAGCTCCTTCCTGATGTAAAACTGCACATACAGCCTTTAAATAATTTGTTTTGTAAGACCAACCAAACTGGACGTTTGGATACCTAGAGGCGAAAGCATTGTATATTGTTCTGTACTTATTTCTTAACTGTTTTTCAGATATAACAAACAGCGGAGAACCAAATCTGTTAACCAACTCTTCTATAGACACTCCGTCTATGTCTTTTCTAATCTTTCTGTGGTATAGAGGACTTTCTCCAAATTTATTCATAAAGCCCGTTTCTACTTTTGTTATAACAGGTTTCTCGTAAATCTTCTTCATCTTAATTCTCTCCTAATGTTATTAATTTTTGAAATGTTTCTATACCAACAACAAAATCATCTGTATATCTTATGTATAATCTACCTGCAGGGTAATCTTTATACTCCTTAACAGGTAAACCGAATGCTTTTCTAACAATATTAGATGCAATATTTACTCCAACACCTGTTGAGAAGTAAGACCAAGCAGGAAATCTAGGATTTATCTCTATAAGATAAATTTTGTTATTCTTTAAATCCACTATACATTCTAACTCAAAAGCACCTTTCCAACCATAAACTTCAATAAATCTCTGCGCGGCTTTTAACAATTCTTCGTTCTTTATTGTAATACCTGTCCATATTTTGCCTAGTTCAGTTATCCACATCTTCTTTATTGCAATCATTCCTAACGAATTACCTTCACCATCACCACCTGCAACCACATTCATTTCTTCCCCTGAAACAACCTGCTGAAGAATAACAGGATAGCCCCATTCTGCAACTATTTTATTGAAATAACTGATAGCTTCCTGTAGTGTGTATGCCCTGTAAGCTTTGTAAAAAATACCCTTTACCATAATAGGTAATCCGAGTTTATCTATCCCTTTAACTAACTCATCATATGAGCTAACGGTTTCAGATTTTGGAGTTTCTATACCAATATTTTTTGCAACTTCTTCCAATTTATCCTTACTTCTTAAATTAAACTGTTCCAATGTAGGTAAAAAAGTTTTTATCCCTTTCTTTTCCAACTCTTTTTGATACTTTAAATATAGGGGTAGTTCAGCATCTAAAACAGGCATAACAAAGTCTAAACCGTATGTATCTTTTATATAGTAAAGCCTATCTAGATAAGCTTGATGTTCTGAGGATGGATAGGGAAGTATGAAAGATTTATCTATTATCCAGTTCATATAGTTCCCCGGTTCCATCGCATCGTATGATAGACCTATAATTTTAGATATAATCTCTGGGTCTTCTTTAATGCTTTTTGCTACCCCTATACCTGGACCGGGATTATCAACTGCATTTATTCCAGATATACCTATTTTTAACTCCATACTTACACTCCTAAACTAAACCGTAGCTTTTCAGTTTTTGTATAAAATCAATTAAATCCTTTTCTGCAGTTTCCTTTGATACATTGAACTCGTTTAGCATGTCTTCCAGTATTTCTTCTTCGGATTTATTCTCTTTCAGCTTTTTAATGATAAATAAACCTGTTCTATTAACTGTAAAACTTTCCCCTGTTAAAGGGTCAAAGATAAATCCTTCATCATTTATGGCTAATTGGTTTAAACGTCCCATATCTATTCTCCTATATTCTATTAAGGTTAGTTTTTACAAACTTAAATTTTATTAATTATATTACAACGATGATAACCTAGTCTATGTGAATAGATGGTAAAAAAAGATGCAAAAAAGACTAGCTTTTCCGTTCAGAAGAGAGTAGTATTAATATTGTTTATTAGCAGTTATGTAAGTTAATACTAACTAATTATATTTGGAGGTTTAAGAATGGAAAATTTTGGAACAAACGGTAATGGAAACGGTGTCAACTTACCGTTTTTATGTTGGCAGTGTGAAATGAGTGCTGTAAATGGTTGCGGTTCACACGGTGAGAGTATTGGAGTATGTGGTAAAGAGGCTACAAAAGCCCGTCTTCAAGATTTAATAACCTACGGTTTAAGAGGTTTAGCTGCTTACAGGGAACACGCTAGAGAGTTAATAGATGAAAACGATAAAGAAGATATGAAAAGGTTATTAGAGATAGATGATGTTATGGGAGAAAGCTTATACTTTACACTTACTAATGTAAACTTTAATTTTGATGAGCATATAAAACAGCTTATGAAAGTTGGAAATGCAGGTGTTAAAGTTATGAACCTTTTATCTGATTTACACACAAAAGTTTTAGGTTTACCTTTACCTGTAGAAGTAAGTCAAAATAAAGCAGAAGGTAAAGGAATATTAGTTTCTGGGCATAACTTAGATATGTTAGAAAAATTATTAAAAAGAATAGAAGAAAGGGGATTAAGTGATAAGATTAATGTTTATACACATTCAGAAATGTTACCAGCCCATGGTTATCCACATTTAAGAAAGTATAAAAATTTAAAGGGTAATATAGGTAAAGCTTGGTATGACCAGACAGAAGTCTTTTCAAAATGGAATGGAACAATAGTTGTTAATACAAACTGTATAGTACCACCTGAAAAAAGCTCTAAGGTTTTAAATTATATAGACAGGTTGTATACATATAAAATAGTAGGAATAGAAGGTGCTAAGAAAATAGAAAATGATAATTTTGATGAATTAATAGACCATACATTAAGATTACCTGATATAGAAGGTTTTAATAGTGATGAGAAGATAAAAACGGGACACCATTACAAAACGGTAATAGATGTTTACGGTGAAAAGATACTAAAGGCAATAAATGAAGGTAAGTTAGAGAGAGTATGGGTTATCGCAGGATGTGATGCTCCCGGAAGAAAAAGAGATTACTTTAGAGAGTTAGCTTTAGCAGTTCCTGAAAATCATTTAATAATAACAAGTAGTTGTGGAAAGTTCAGATTTAATGATGTTGATTTTGGATACATTCCAGATACAGATATACCAAGATATATAGATTTAGGACAGTGTAATGATAGTAATGGAGCTGTTCATATAGCATTTACAGTTGCTAAAGCCCTTGGAGTAGATGATGTAAACAAACTACCTGTTTCAATAGCTTTAATGTGGATGGAACAAAAAGCAGTAATAATACTTTTAGCTTTATTAAGTTTAGGTATTAAGGACATATACATAGGTCCTAGAGCACCACAATTTTTAAATGACGAAATATACAACTTCTTAAAGGAAACTTTCAATCTTAAAGTTATAAGCGGAGATATTTACAAAGATTTTGGTAAAGAATTAAAAGTATCAGTTTAAAATAAGTTTGTGAGAATTAATCAATTCTCCTTCTTTTTTAATTTTTTTAAAAAATTTAATAATTTTTCTGCAACCTTTTCAGGTGGAATTTGATACTCATTTTTTTTAATTTTTTCTTTTAATTCTTTAATCCTTTCATCAAATATATTTTTACTATCTGTTCTTTCCTTATCATTATTCAAGTAAAACTTTATAAAATTTTTATATTTATTCTCCATTATCTAAATCTCTTCATTTTCCTATAAATAACTGATTGAAAAATTTTTCGGTATAATAAAAAAAATACTTTAGAGGGTCATAAAAATATAATGATACTATCACTAGATACATCTTCAGAAAGATTAGGAATATCAATATTTACAGAAGAAAAACATCTTTTATATCACCTATCAATATATAAATTAAAACCTTTTTCTGAAGTATTAGTTAAAAAGCTTGATGATATTTTTAGAGAGTTATCACTAAATAAAAGGGAAATAAAAAAAGTTGTAGTTTGTAAGGGGGTAGGTAGCTATACTGGATTAAGGGTAGGAATATCTGTAGCAAAAAGTATAGCCTATGCCTTAAATATTCCTATTTATACATACGATAGCCTATCTGTCCTTGCTTACAAATATAGATATATAAATGGCAATATTTTAATTGGAATAAATGCAGGAAAAGGGGAAGTTTACTCTCAAAGTTTTACAGTTTCTCTGGAAAGTATAAAACCTTTAGAAGATATAAATCTTACAAAATTAAAAGATTTTGAAGCCAAAATATCCAATTACAATTTAATTGTTGTAAAAAATTTAAAAATTTCTGGTAAAAACGTAATAAACGATTTTGAAGACCTTTCAGTTATAGGTTGTGAGTATAGTTTAGAGAAAAATCAACCTGAAGACATTTTTATGGTTGAACCTATCTATATAAGAGGATTATAAAAATATATAATCTTGTATTTTTCTTTATATCTTTGTAAACTATCTAAAATTTTAAAGTTAACGTAGGAGATTATAATGGGTATAAATCAGTTTTTAGAAAATTTAGGAGAAAGAGTTATAAATGGTGATAGGCTTACAAAGGAAGAAGGATTAAAAATTTTACAAATAGAAAATAAATATTTAGATAAGCTAATAGAAGAGGCGAAAAAGGTAAGGGATTACTTTTTTAAAAATCAAGTTGAGTTTTGTTCTCTGATAAATGCAAAAAATGGAGCTTGTTCTGAGGACTGTTCATTCTGTGCCCAATCTTCAAAATATCCAACTCCTATAAATGCCTATCCATTAGTTCCTATAGGTGAGATGTTAGAAGGTGCAGAAAAGGCAGTATCATTAAAAGCTAACAGATACTGTATAGTTATGAGTGGTAGAAGAGCTACAAAAGAGGAAGTGGAAAAGGTGGCGGAGGCAGTTAAAGAGATTAGAAAAAATTATCCTATAAAAGTTTGTGTTTCTTTAGGTTCAATAGACAAAGATGATTTGAAAAAATTAAAAGATGCAGGAGTTGATAGGGTTAACCATAATTTAGAGACATCAGAAAGATATTTTAAAAATATTGTCTCAACTCATACTTGGCAGGAAAGATATGAAACTATAAAAAATGTTCAAGAGGTAGGTTTGTCAACCTGTAGCGGTGGAATATTTGGATTAGGTGAGACAGATGAGGATATAGTTGATTTGGCAATAACTTACAGAGAGTTAAATGTTCATTCAATACCTTTAAATTTTTTAATACCTATTCCGGGGACACCTTTAGAAAACAGCAATAGACTTACTCCGGAGAAAGCCTTAAAAATAGTTATTCTGTTTAAACTTTTTAATCCTAAGTCTGAAATAAGATTATGTGGTGGAAGGGAACAGAACTTAAAAGATTATCACGACGTTGCTATGGAGATAGCTAACTGTTTAATGGTAGGCGGTTATCTAACTAGGGCAGGTAGGTCTCCAAAAAAAGATTTTGAGATGATTAACAGATTAAACAGAAGATTAATAACAAACGGTGAAAGTTTTGAGATAAATACTTAAATTTTTTCTACTATAAGAATGTTCCCGTCTATCTTTTTAACTTTTACTTTATCTCCTATATCTAAAGTATCCTCTGATATAGCTTTCCATTGAACTTCTCCTTTAAAACCTGTCGGAAAATCTACAATATAAAATCCGTCTTGTTTTCTCTTTACATAACCTATCTTATCTTCATCTATTTTAGCTTTATACTTTCTTATAAACTTAAAGAATATATAGTAATAAACTACCAATTGGATAGAAAAAACAACAAGTAATATATTAATATTTTTAATCCAATAACTGATTACTCCAGTAAAAAAGATAGCTATTGCAAACGGAAATATATATCCAGTTGTAAATATATCTATAACTGCGATGACTAATCCAGAAATTAATAATATAGTCGTTAAGTCAAAACTCATTTTATATCTACCTTAAATATTTAGCTAACTATTATAATTATTCCATAGATTAGATTATTACAAGTCATATCAGTATCAAAATAAAGATGATTTCTAAACTTATATTGTCTTAACTATCCTTTTGTGAATTCTTCTGCAATAAATAAAGGTTTCTTTTTTCAATGGTTGAAGCAACTTTAAAATTAATAAACTATAAAAAAATAAAAAGAAGAAAAAACTATCCTTCTATGCTTTTTATATCAATATTTAATATCTTTATCTGCTCCATACATCTATCACAAACAGGTTGACCGTTTTTTCCTACAGATTTGTCGTAAATCCAACATCTAGGACATTTTTCACCTTCAGCCCTTTTTATCCCTACAGTTAGACCCTCAATATCTTCGCTTTCCACTTTTATATCAGTATCAACATTATTAACAACTTCCAATTGGCTTACTGTGAAGAAAAACTTAATCCAATCTAGCCTATCAAGTATTAAGCTTTTATAATCTTCAGGCAGTTTTAACAATACTTTTGCTTCGTAAGGATGTCTTATTAAATCCTGTTTTCTTGCTTCTTCTAGACCTCTCAAAACATCCTTTCTTATTCTTAATAAATCCTCATAAACAGCCTCTAACTCGTCGTTTATGTACTCTTCTCTAACTTTAGGCATAAGCTCAAGATGGATACTTTCCTCAATATCAGGTTCTATTTTTCTTAAATGTTCCCAAACTTCCTCTGTTGTAAAGCTTAAGATAGGTGCTAACAGTTTAGTTAAAGATGTTAATAACTCATATAAAACGGTTTGTGCAGACCTTCTCTCGAGGCTATCCGGAGCGTATATATATAATCTATCCTTAAGAATATCTAAATATATTGCAGATAAATCAACTATCATAAATCTTTTAACTTCGTGGTAGATTTTATAAAATCTGTAATTCTCGTAATGATTTAATCCATTTCTTATAATTTTTTGAAGCTTAGAGAGTATCCATTTATCCAGTTCAAGTAAATCTTCATAGTTAACCTTGTCAGTTTTCGGATTGAAGTCGTAAAGATTTCCTAAAAAGTATCTAAAAGTATTTCTTATCTTTCTGTAATCGTCAGCTATAGCTTTCATTAAATTCATTCCAATTTTTATATCTTCTGTGTAGTCTTCAGAAACGACCCACAGCCTTAATATATCTGCTCCGTACATCTTTATTATTTTTTCAGGTGGAATTACATTCCCTAAAGATTTTGACATCTTTCTGCCTTTTTCATCTAACGTAAAACCGTGGCTTATTACAGTGTCGTAAGGTGCTCTATCGTAAGATGCTACACCTTCCAGTAATGATGATTGAAACCATCCTCTATGTTGGTCTGACCCTTCCAGATATATATCAGCAGGCCATTTCAATTCAGGCCAAAAACCTGTTTTTAAAACTGCTGAGTGTGATACTCCACTATCAAACCAGACATCTAAAATATCCTCTTCCTTTTCAAACTCTTCACTTCCACATTTAGGACATTTTGTTCCTTCAGGTAGCAACTCTTTAGCGTCCTTCTCAAACCATAAATCAGCTCCATACTCGTAATTCTCAAATAGATTTGCTATATGGTCAAATATTTCCTGATTGTTAATAATATTTCCACACTTTTTACAGTAAAAAACAGTTATAGGAACTCCCCAACTTCTCTGTCTTGAGATACACCAATCAGGTCTATTCTCAACCATTGATTTAATTCTGTTTTTACTCCAATCAGGAAACCATTTAACCCTTTCTATCTCTTTTAAAGCCTCACCTCTTAAAGTTTTACCGTCCTCTAAAACGTTATCCATAGATATAAACCATTGAGGAGTAGCCCTAAATATTACCGGATTTTTACATCTCCAACAGTGAGGATAGGAGTGTTTAATAACTTCGTAATGTAATAGAGCTCCAACTTCTTTTAATTTTTCAATAATTTTTTCATTTGCATCAAATACCCTTAATCCCCTTATAAACTCAGGTGCTTCTTCCGTAAATCTTCCTTCATCATCTACAGGTGCTAAAACCTCTACTCCGTATCTCTGACCTATAATAAAGTCTTCCTGACCGTGTCCCGGTGCCATATGAACTAATCCTGTACCTGTTCCAAGCTCTACAAACTCAGACAGATAGACTTTAGA
>CAZEUK010000022.1:0-1144 GCA_964514535.1 uncultured Aquificales bacterium | reverse complement strand
TTGATTATTTGCCTTAAAGAAAACGTAATCAAACTCTGGATTTACCATTACACCTAAGTTTGCAGGTAAAGTCCAAGGTGTGGTAGTCCATATCACGAGGTAAGTTTTTTCCTTAATATCAAAAGGTGGTTCTACCAACTCAAAAGCAACGTATATTGATGGGTCTTTTTTGTCCTGATACTCAACTTCTGCTTCTGCCTCTGCGGTTTTGTCGTATATACACCAATAGACAGGTTTTTTCCCTCTGTAAGCAACTCCCTTACTAAATACCCTTCCTAACTCTCTAACTTCCTGTGCCTGATAGGATGGCCTTAATGTTAAATAAGGTTTTTCCCAATCCCCTAAAATTCCCAATCTTTTAAACTCTTCCTTTTGAATATTAACAAATCTTAATGCGTACTCACGACATAATCTTCTAAATTCTGCTTTAGGTAAATCATCTTTTTTTATCTTTTTTTTCTTTAATTCCTTTTCAACCTGTTGCTCTATAGGTAATCCGTGGCAGTCCCAACCGGGAACGAAGGGAGCGTCTTTATCGTTCATGTTTGCAAATTTAACAATAATATCCTTTAAAACCTTGTTAAGTGCGTGTCCAATATGGATATGGCCGTTTGCGTAGGGTGGTCCATCGTGTAAGATTAATTTTTCTTTACCTTTTCTTTTTTCCCTTAACTTTTTATATAAATCTATCTCTTCCCACTTTTTCAGATATTCAGGTTCTCTTTTAGGTAAATTTCCCTTCATCGGAAAATCCGTTTTAGGAAGATTTAAAGTATCCTTCCAATCCAATTCAAAAAGCCTCCTTGACGCAACGATAAAATATCTCTGATTATAATAAATTAACAGAAAAATACAAAGCAAGCATATTATTTAATTAAGTTTATTACTTTATTCAAAAAATTATTTAACGTAAGTTTGGAAATTATAAAATCATTAATTGAGTTAGAAACTACAATTTTTTAATAATCAATTATTAATTTAATTAACCTCCTATTCCTCTCCATCTAAAACTTTCTCTTATAATCATTTCTTGGTCTTTTTTATTTTCTTTTAAGAAATTCATAGTAGCTAACCTTCCAATGATTTTTACAAGGATTTAAAAGAAAATAGGATATAATTCTGAAAGTATTCTAATTTTAGAGTT
>CAZEUK010000021.1:0-10411 GCA_964514535.1 uncultured Aquificales bacterium | reverse complement strand
CTTTTTCGTTATATCTCTGTCGTAAATCTCTTTATTAACAAGTATTCTATTCAAAATTATCTCTCCTTTATTTAATCTCGTTTATATATTATTATCAATTTAATTTTTTATCATCAAAATGGACACCTTGAAAACATAAGAAAACTTAATAAAACTTAACAAAAAGTTTTCATAGGTGTCCTTCGCCTATCATAAGATAGGGAGATACTATCGGCTATGTCCTTTAAGACACTCGCCGAATACTTGCCAAATAAATTAAATTTGACAGGTCTTGATAACTTATCTAACCAGTTTGGCAGTTTTAAAAACTGCTTTTTTACTTTTTCTCCTAACTCCTTAATAGCAATGTTTAATGCTCCGTTTAAATCTGCATTGTAAACTTTATTTGTTTTTTGGTCTTTAAAAAGACCTCTTTTTACTCTTTTGCCGTTGAACTGTTTCTTTTCTAAATCTCCAGTTATAGAGGATGTTTTTGAGGTATAGCTTTCTTCTTCTGTTATTTTTAAATCTATTCCTGCTATATCACACTTGTATTTTAGCATTTGTATAAACTTCCCAAATGGAATAGCTCTAAAGGTCTGGTTAAATTTCTTCCCTTTGTTGCTTTCTTTCTGGTATTCTTCCATTAATCCTTTTGATATTATTATTCTCCCTATATTTTCTTTTAACGATAATGAAACAAGCAGATTTGTTATACTTGCAAAAAATTGGTTTATCCTTTTTTTTCTATATCTCCAAAGTAGTTTATGTTCTTTTTCTTTTCCTTCACTTTGTAGTTTTGCTGATAGCTTGTTTACCCACTGATTAAATGCTTTTAACGGCTTTCCATTTATTATAAAACTTCTTACATTTTCTTTGTTTGATACTACTGATATAAAGTTGTTTACTCCTATGTCTATAGAAATAAATTTATCTTTATCTAACTGCTGATTTTCAAGTGGTTGCTCATAGGTTAAAAGTATATCAATATATCCCTCTTCTCTCCAGATTAATTTTAGGTGATTTGTGTTTATTCCTTCTGGGACTTTTATCTTTAATGCTCCAAAGGTTTTTCCTATCCTAACTACTATGTGGTTTGATTTTCTTTTTCCTTTTAGTTTTCTTTTATCTACAATCATATTGGGATTTGTTTCTATTGTGTAGTAGTGTAGTTTTGATAGTTTTCTTGGTAGTGGTAAACTTGCTTTTTCTCCTTTTTTCCATTTTTCAACGATTGATTTAAACTCTCTTACCAATACATTAACAAGCATTTTTGCCGTATCAGAACCTATTTGTGTTTGCCACAAGGTTATCAACTGGTTTTGTATTTCTCTTATTTTTTCATTTTCAAATGGCAGTTTTTCTTTGCCTTTAATGTATTTTTCTAGAAAGCTAACAGATAAAAATAGTTTTATACTTTTTGTGTGTTTGAAGTATTCTAAAGCTGTAATGTAGATTAGATTTTTAAAATGCTGGAATGTTTTAGATGCTTTTTGTAGTTTATTAACTGCTGATTTTTTGTTTATTTGTATGCTTAAGGTTAGTGTTATGTTATCCACTGTTTAACCTTGCTTTCTATGTCTGATTTTTTATATCTTCTTTTGCCATAGATTTTACTTGTTATGTAGTGTATAAAAGATACTAATTCTTCCGTTAAATCTTCTATTTCTTCTTTACTATGTGCTTTTTCGGTTTTATCTAACACAACTATATTACAGTCGTGATATGAAAATATTTTTTCTATCAGGTCAAATGCTATTCTTGATAGCCTGTCTTTTGAATAGACAATTACATTGCTGACTTCTTCTTTTACAACCATATCTATTAGTTTATTTAGTCCTTTTCTGTTAAAGTTAAAAGGACTTGCCACATCTGTAATAACTTCATCTATTTGATAGCCATTTTTTATTGCAAATTCTTTACAGATTTGAACCTGATTATTTAAATAGTCTTTCTGTTTTTGTGTTGAAACTCTTGCATATATTATATTTTTACCTGTCTTTTTCTCTCCTTTATCTGTATGTTGAAATATCTGTTTAGCCATAGATTTATCAAATCTATAATGTCCCCCTTTTGTTCTATAAGGTTTAATAATTCCTTTTTCTATGTAGTATCTGATAGTAGGAATGGATAATCCTGTTAACTGTGCAAATTCGCTAATAGAAAAATATTTCTTCATTAATATTTGTCTTATATTTTTTATTGATTTATAATAAATTATAAAGAATTTTATTGTTAGCATCAAGGAGGTGATACTTTTATGGAAAAATACTCTGTAATAATAATCGGTGGTGGTCCTGCAGGTTTAACAACTGCGTTAACTTTAGCCTCTGCAAATGGCAAATTCCCTTTTGTAGAAGGTAAAAAGTATCTAGTAATTTATGGAGAATATTCAGATTTAGATAAAGCTTTATTAAAAAATGTTCCCGGTATTCCTGTAGGTACTTTAGGAAAAGATTTATTAAACAGTATCAGAGAACAGGTAAAAGCTTACCCAAATGTAAAATTAGTTAAAGGAAATGTTGTTAAAGCTGAAGGTGAGAAAGGTAATTTTAAAGTTTATCTAGAAGATGGTTCTATATTTGAAGGAGAAAATTTAGTTTTAGCTACAGGCTTCCACAAATTTAATATAGAAGGTTTAAATGTTGAAGTTGTGGAGCATCATAACTCACCTAGACCTAACAAAGTTATGCTCAAACATAACAACAACAAAATTAGGGACGGTTTATTTGTAGCAGGATTATTGGCAGGAGAACCGACTATGTTTGCATCTGCTTCAGGTTCAGGAGCAAAGGTTGCCTGTGATATTCTGTCAGAATGGGCTGGAAAAACTGTTGTTGTCCACGACGTTCCTGACGAAGGCTAATTAAAATCATAGCTAAATCTAAATCCTTAATTAAATATTTAGTAATAAAAACGATAATTGGAGGATAAAATGGCAGAAGAAAATAAAGTAAACATAGATAGAAAAAAAGTTGAAGAAGTTTTAGAGCAAATAAGACCTATGTTAAGATTTGACGGTGGAGATGTAGAGTTAGTAGATATAGGAGAAGACGGTACTGTATATGTTAGACTTATGGGAACATGCCATGGATGTGCTATGTCTTTATACACATTAAAAGGTGGAATTGAGATGAAATTAAAGGAGGCTATACCTGAAGTAAAGGAGGTTGTAGCTGTTAATCTAGAACAACAACCTTGGGGAATGTAAATCTTTCCTCCTTCCTTTCTTTCTTTAAAATATTTATTCAAAATCTTTTTATATGAAGGACAATTTATAAATGGATTTTGATTTTTTAAATCTGAAAAAAACTAATATAAAAAAACCTAAAGTAAAATCACCTTTATCTCCTGAAGTTACCAAACTTAAAGCAATCCTAAGGAAACTCAACCTTTCTACCGTATGTGAGGAAGCATTATGCCCAAATATTGGAGAATGTTTCTCAAGGGGAACAGCTACTTTTATGATTATGGGGGATGTATGTACGCGGAGATGTTCTTACTGTAATGTGGCAACAGGAAAACCACAACAATTAGACGAAAAAGAGCCTGAAAATATAGCTTTAGCGGTAAAAAAGTTAAAGCTTAAATATGTTGTTATTACTTCAGTTAACAGGGATGATTTGGAAGACGGTGGAGCTTCTCATTTTAGAGATGTTATAAACAAAGTAAGGGAGATAAATCCAAACATAAAAATAGAGGTTTTAATTCCAGATTTTAAATTTAATTGGGAATATTTAAAAATTGTTGTTGATGCAAAACCTGATGTTATAAATCACAATATAGAAACTGTTCCATCTTTATATAAGAAAGTTAGACATTTGGGAGATTACGAAAAATCTTTACTTCTTTTAAAGAAAGTTAAACAGTTTGATAGAAATATTCTAACTAAATCAGGTTTAATGGTAGGATTAGGGGAGAGTAAGGAAGAAGTTGTTGAAGTGATGAAAGATTTAAGGAATGTAGAGTGTGATATTTTAACGATAGGTCAATACTTACAGCCATCTGTAAACCATAGACCTGTAAGCAAATTTTACTCTGAAGAGGAGTTTAAAGAGTTTGAAAAGATTGGATACTCCCTAGGCTTTAAATCTGTTTACTCAGGTCAGTTGGTAAGAAGCTCTTACAACGCAAACGAAGTTTTTGACAGTATAAAGTTTTAAAATTTTCCAAATATTAGTGTATAATCCTAAAAAAATTCCTAATAGGCAGAAGAATGGATAAAATTAGGGAAAGGTTAGGTTTACCAAATCTACCTGATATATACGTCCAAAGTGATATAAATCTACTACTCAGAAGGGCTAAGGAAAACAGAACTGTAGGTATTGAGGAGTATATCAATACAGGTGGATACTCAGCGTTAGAAAAAGCCTTAAAAAAAATGACACCTGAAGATATATTGGTTCTTGTTGAAGAAAGTACTTTAAGGGGAAGGGGAGGAGCAGGATTTCCAACAGGAAAAAAATGGAGATTTATTATAAACAATCCTAAACCTAGATATTTAATCTGTAATGCAGATGAAAGCGAACCGGGAACATTTAAAGACAGGATAATAATAGAAAGAGACCCACACCTTTTAATAGAGGGAATGATTATATCCGCCTATACAATTGGAGCGGAGGAAGGTTATATATATATAAGAGGTGAATATCCTGCAGGTTATAAAATATTAGAGTATGCAATTCAAGAGGCTAGAGAGAAAGGCTTTTTAGGTAAAAATATACTCGGAACAGATTTTTCCTTTGATATAAAAGTTTACAGAGGAGCAGGAGCATATATATGCGGAGAGGAAACAGCACTTATAGAGAGTTTGGAGGGGAAGAGGGGACATCCTAGATTAAAACCACCTTATCCACCACAGGAAGGACTTTACAATAAACCAACAATAGTTAATAACGTAGAAACTTTATCTAACATACCTATAATTATCACCTATGGAAGATACTTTATGAATATAGGACCTGTCGGTTTTTTTGGACCTAAACTATTTCCTATAAGTGGAAAGGTTGAAAGACCGGGAGTTTACGAAAGCACGATGGATATTACTTTAAGAGATTTAATAGATATGGCAGGTGGTATAAAGGGAGGAAGAAAGTTTAAAGCTGTTTTCTCAGGGGCTTTAGGAGTTTACAGCGAAAGGGATTTAGATATTCCGATGGATTATTCACCTAAAGGTTTTGGTGGAACTGGAACAACTATAGTTTTAGATGAAACAGACTGTATCATAGACAGTCTATTGGTTATAGCAAACTTTTTCCATCATGAGAGTTGTGGGAAATGTACTCCCTGCAGAGTTGGAACTTACGAACAGTTTAACATTCTGAAAAAATTTAAGGAAGGGAAAGCAACAAAAAAAGATTTAGACTATCTAAAACATCTAGCTAAAAACATACCTATTGGTTCAATATGTGGATTAGGATTTTCAGCACCGCAGGCAATAGCAGACGCTATTGAAAAATTCCCTGAAGAGTTTGAAGCACATATAAACGGTAAATGTCCTGCCAACGTTTGTTTTAAAAACTGAAAGCTTTTTAGCAGAATGTTAAAATTTGTAAAAAATTTAAACGGAGTTTTATAGATGGTGGAGATAAACGGAAATTTAAAGGCAGATAATCTTAAGTTTGGAATTATAGTGAGTAGATTTAATTCTCTTATTACAGAAAAACTACTTGAGGGAGCTTTAGACTGTATAGTTAGACATGGAGGTTCTAAAGAAAATATAACAGTTGTTAGAGTACCGGGAGCGTTTGAAATACCATTAATAGCAAAAAAAATGGCTAAATCAAAAAAATACGACGCTATTATATGTTTAGGGGCAGTTATAAGAGGTTCAACTCCACATTTTGATTATGTAGCTTCTGAGGTGTCTAAAGGTATAGCTTTAGTAAGTCTAGAAACTGAAGTGCCTGTTGCATTTGGAATTCTAACTACAGATACATTAGAGCAGGCTATAGAAAGGGCAGGAACAAAGATGGGAAATAAAGGTTTTGATGCGGCTTTATCTGCAATAGAAATGGCTAACATAATATCAGGTTTATAAAGATGACAGGAAAGTATAGAAAGGTAGCAAGGGAGATATTATTTAGAACCTTATATATGTATGATTTCAGAAAAGATGAAGATTTATACGATTTATTGGAAGAAGTAATAAAAGATGTTAGAGGAAATCTAAGAAAGAGGATTATAGAGTACGCTTACAGAGTTTTATCTGCCTTTGATGAGAATAAAGAGTATATAGATGATGTCATAAAAAAACATTTACAAAAATGGAGATTTGAAAGACTAGGTTATCCAGAGAGGGCATTTTTAAGATTAGGGACTACAGAGTTATTATTCTCAAACATTACAGATAAAGGTAGAGTTTTTATAGATATTTTAGACTTGGCAAAATGCTATTTAGATAATCCAGACAGTTTAAGATTTATAAACGGCGTTTTAAGTTCAATTTACAATAAAGAGATTAAACCAGAGGAAGATATGGTAAATCACATAGATATAGAAGAATACATAAAGAAAAATTTTGATAGTAATAATCTTGTAGAGAGTAAAAATGAGAATAGCAATATTAGGTGATATTCACGGGAATTTACACGCTTTAGAAAGTGTTGAAAGGGATATAAAACAACAAGGTGTAGATGAGATTATCTGTTTAGGTGATACATTAAATTTTGGAGCTTTTCCGAAGGAATGTTTAGATTGGGTAAGGGAAAACTGTTCTGTGGTATTAAGGGGAGAGCATGATACATTTGTATCTATGTGTGATGATATTCTTCTAACTAATCCGGAGGCTATAAAGGCGGCAGATTGGGTTTACGACCAGTTATCAGAAAAAGATTTAGAGTATATATCCAATCTTCCAACAGATTTAGACTATAGAGATTTTATTATTACACATGATGAACCATCAGTTCCCGGAAGTATGTACTTTATAACATCTTTAAGGGATGCAAAGGATAGTATGAGTTGTTATCAGGAGCAGATATGTTTTTACGGTCATATACATATACCTTTAATTTTTGTAAAAACAGAAGACAGTATAAAAATTTTACAGGATATTGACAGGTATCAATTAAAAGATAACGAAAAGTATCTCGTTAATTGTGGTAGTGTAGGACAACCTAGAGAAAAGGATAAAAGGGCAAAATATCTGATATACGATACTGAAGATAAAAGTCTAACCTTTAGAAAGGTAGATTACGATATGGAAGGTGCTTCTAAAGAGATTATAAATAAAGGCTTACCTGAAATATTTGCTAAGGTTCTACTTCCACTTTAGGAGTTATAGATATGGATAAAATTTATATAACTGAGGAGATTATAAATTTAGACGATATTTTAAACTCGTATAAAGATAAAGAATGTGGAGCGGTTGATATATTTATAGGTATGCCTAGGTCTTCAGAAGAGGACGGAGATATTGTAGAGCTATACTATGAAAGTTATACAAGTATGGCAGAAAAGATAATAAGAGAGATAATAAAAGAAGGGAAGGAAAAATTTAAATTAAAACGGGTATTTGTTTACCATAGGCTTGGTTCTGTTCCAGTATCTGAGCCATCTTTTATAGTTGCAGTATGGTCAGGACACAGAGATGAAGCTTTTAAAGGATGTAGATATATAGTTGATGAAATAAAAGCTAAAGCTCCTATTTGGAAAAAAGAAGTATTTAGGACAGGAAAAGCAAATTGGAAGGAAAACAGATAATTATTTTTTCTCTTTTTTCTTCTTATCTAATAACTCCTTTAATTTAGCAAAAGGTGAGTTTTCAACTTTTATCTTTTCTTCACAGTTGCAAGGATTTTCATTTTTATTACTTCCACATATAGGACATATACCTTTACAGTCATCATCACATAAAGGTTTCATAGGAGTTTGGATTAAAATCTCTTCCCTAACAAAATCTGTTAAATTAAACTTTTCATAATCGTCTATATACTCAACCATTAAATCCTCTTCTGTTAATTCCTGATTAGCTTCTGTAGGCCTTTTTGTGGTAATCATAACATTGCTTACGTTTTTCATATTCATACTAAACGGTTCTAAGCAACGACTACATTCAACCTTTAAATCTCCTTCCATATCCATTGACACAATATAACCGTCCTTATCTTTTATTATGTATAGATGGACATCTATGTTGTTATTATCAGAACTATACTCTTCAGGTAAATCTAAACTGTCAACAGGTAGAGAGTAATCCTTTTCTATAAAATTCTCATGTTTTAACTCTTCTTTAAGATTTATATAAACATTTTTTTTCATTTGATAACACCTCTATCAAATTTTTAGCCTTTTTAATATATGGAAAGTTAAACAGTTTTCAATCTCTCTATTAAACTGTTCAAATCTTCAAACTTAAACTGTTCTCCAGACATCATATCTTTTAATTCGTATAAATCTGAAACGAACACTACATAAGAGCTATGTAATTTATTAGCTAACTTCATTTTTGATTTTAAACTTCCTGATTTAAATAATAATTCAACTCTAAATCCATCTTCCCTTAATTTCTCTGTTGTTTTCAATGCTAAAAGATTAAATTCGTCTTCAACAGGTATTACTGTTATTAATGGTAATTCTTCAGGTAATTCCTCAACTAACAACATTAATCTTTCAATACCTGATGCAAATCCTACCGCAGGAGTTTCAGGACCTCCCAACTGATTTACCAACTTGTCATATCTTCCGCCTGCCGCAACAGTTCCTTGAGCACCAATCTTATCTGATATAAACTCAAAAACTGTGTCTGTATAGTAATCTAAACCTCTAACTAACCTTGGATTTTCCACAAAATCAATCTCTAAAGCTTTTAAGTATCTCTTTACCTCTTCATATCTTCTTAAAGATTTTTCAGACAGATAATCGTATAATTTTGGAGCTTCTTCCGTTTCAGATTTACAGCTTTCCACTTTACAATCTAACACCCTTAAAGGATTTCTATCCAATCTTCTATTACAATCTTCACATAACTTATCCTTCCTATCGTATAAATATTCCTTTAAGGCACTTATATAATTCTTTCTATCTTCAAAACTACCTAGTGTATTAATTTCCAAACGAACTTTTATTTTTAAACTATCTAATATATCTTTAGCTAATTTTATTATCTCAACATCTGAAAGAGGGCTATCTGTACCGAAAATCTCTGCACCTATCTGATGAAACTGTCTGTATCTTCCTGCCTGAGGTCTTTCATATCTAAACATTGCCCCTTCATAAAATAGCTTATGGTATCCCCCTTCTGCGAACATTCTATTCTCTATATAAGCCCTAACAACAGAGGCAGTGCCTTCAGGTCTTAATGCTATATCTCTACCACCTTTATCTTTAAAAACATACATCTCCTTTTGAACTATATCTGTTTCCTCACCAACTGAACGGATGAATAGAGATACATCCTCAACATACGGTATTATAATTTCGTTAAAGTTATACCTTTTAAAAATATCCCTCGCAGTATCTACTATGTATCTATACTTTTTAACTTGGTCTCCAAATATATCTTGGAAGCCTCTTAATCTTTTTATTTCTTTCAATTAGCCTCCTCCAACAAATGTTACAATTTCTACCTTATCACCATCTTTTAATTTATATTTATCATACTCACTTTTTGGAATAACTTCCAATCCTACTGCTACCGCATAATTGGGGACTTTTATACCTAACTCATTAACTAACTCTTTAATTGTTAGACTTTCTTTATCAAATATTTTTTCCTCTCCATTTACGATAAGCCTCATATCTGAACCCCATAATATTTAATATAGTTATTAAAAATTGTAGCACTTTGACTTATAACAAAGCAGATTTTTACTCATAAATTATAGAGATTTGTTGATTACTGTAAGAAAGAAAAAGAAAAGAAGATAAAGGTTTACTTAACGACTTTTTCCATTTCCCTTATTTGATTTTTTATAAAGGAAAGTAATAAAGGTATCTGTTTTTTTATAGTTGTTTCTTCAATAGATTGAACATCTATCTCTTCCTTTATCCTTTCTACAATATCCAACAATTTAGAATAAAATTCAGCAGGAGATAGCTCTCCCTTCTTCTTGGCAGTTTCAACTTCTTTTAATGAATTTTTTAATTCCTCTACACCCATCAATTTTGCCCTCCTTTATTTTCTTTTTGATTTTTTAGATAACTTTTCTAAAAATTCAGCTATTTCTTTGGTAATTCTTCTAATTATAGCCAGTTTAGCGTTTGATGTAGCAATAACCCCGAGAATTAACTCATTGGAAATTCCCTCTATAATCAGTATTCCTTTATCCGTTTCTATAGTAATGAGCCTTAAAGGTTCCATTTCCAAATCTGACACAGCTATTTCAGCACCTGAAGAAACAGCAGCAATAGATGAAGCTATAATCTCCTCATCCATATTCTTAGGAAGTTCAGATATTAAAGGTAAACCTTCCCTATCTACCAGCATAAC
>CAZEUK010000020.1:0-10688 GCA_964514535.1 uncultured Aquificales bacterium | reverse complement strand
GTCTTTTATTACAGGGATAAGTAGCCCTATCGTTTCTAAGATTATTCTTAAAGTTTCTTGAGCTCTAGTTAAAGCTGATGTGTAAGCAACATCAAATCTTATGTCTTTTAATAACTCTCCTGCTTTATACGCTTCTTCTTTCCCTTTCTCAGTTAAAGGAACGTCAACCCATCCTGTAAATCTGTTCTGTAAATTCCATACAGACTGACCATGTCTAACTAAAACAAGTTTCGCCATAAACCGACAAACCCCCTTTATTTTTAGATTTCCCAAAATTTTAACAAAAATATGTTATTAATAAAACTTTTATTTATCCCTACAAAACACAATCAATTCCTAAATTATCAATTTAGAACATTTTTTATTTAATCTATTAGAAACTTCCACATTAAATAATGTTAACTCGGAAATTAAGTTTAGTTAATCTGTTTTAATAGACGAAAATAATGAATTTTAAAATAGATTTTAAATATTAATTAATGTCAATTTGGGAATTATATAGTTTGTTCTAATAAATAGTTAGTTAAGGTCAAAAAATTATAAGATTGTCTTACCTTAAATTAACGCTTTGACAATTCTTAATAGTTTATTAGGTTAGGTTTAAATATAAAAATTTTGAGGATAGTTAAATTATTAATTGGAAATTATTTTTATAGATAAAGATAGCCTGACTTTTCCAAAATGTTATAATTTTTGTTATCAAATGGGGAGGTTTATTAAAATGAGTTCCCAAATTACCAAAACTAAAGTTTTACTTGAAGTCGGTTCTATAAAAAATCTATCTTTAGAAATTCAAAATGAGTTAAATCTGTTAAATAACGAGCTATCCGATTTAAAATTCTTTCTGTTTAAAATGCAGGTTAGAGATGAAAACTCTAACAGATTTATAAGAAGAAAGTTTCGCTATCTGTATAAAATCCTTAGAAACTTGGAAAAAAAGATTGACGAGTTGGAGATTTTAGAAGAGCAGATAAAACTCTTAAACAGTGCCGCAGAGATTATAATAACCACTTTAGGAGAAGAGCTGGAAGGATTAGATTTAGAGAGAAATACTAATACGAAATTTTCTATAGGAAATATATAAAACTTTTGTAAAGGTATATATCCATGAGATTTAAAGATTACCTGTTAAGTATATTTAATGCAGGTATATTCAGTTATTACCTTTCCAATTATTCGTTTAAATATTACTACATATTAAATATAATGGAATTTATCTCTATCATAATATCTTTAGGTATAAATTTAACTCTACTCTTCTTCATTATAAAAAGCCTAGACTTTATTTACATAAGGGATGGTTCATTAATTGAAGTGTATATACTTTCTTTTGTAATATCTTCCTATCTATCTTTAATAATTTTTGATAAGTTTAAAAATAAATTAAAAAACTTTCTACAACTTTTTTTCTTAATTGGAGATGAAGACGAAAATATAAACAGAAGATTACAAAAACTTAAAGATTATATACTAAGTGTAAATATTGCTATCTCAATATTTTTACTTCTATATCCTTCCATATCTGTAATACTTCACGGAACATTCAGTTTAATTTTACACATTTATAACAATTTTTTTAACATAATTTCATTGGACTTTAATTTTAACAACTTCCTTGAAGCTTTAAAATATGAGTTTTTACCTTTTATAAGTATAATAAAACTTTCAATATTTATACTTACACTTATACTTTTACAGTCTTCCCTATTTTTCCATATATTTAACGCATTACTTGAGTTTTTATATCTACCTAACGTTGATATAATCTATTTTTCATCAAAGGAAGTTTTAGACGAAAATAAGTTTTTACTTAAAGAAAAGGAGCAGTTTCCAAATAAATTTTTCCAAAGTTATCAAGGAACGATTTTAATACCTAAAACTGTAAAAAATGAGATGTTCAGTAAAGGCATTATAAAGGAGTTTTTAGAGTATCTTTTAAAAACTTTATACTCTTACTACATTGTTCTATCAAGTAAACCTATAATCTTTAGATATATACCTATATTTGTGAATTTTATAATATCAACATTTTACCCAATTATAAGTATTATCTTCTTAAATTATTTCTTACTCTATCTCTACTGTAGTCTAGGTTTTGATAAAATTACAGTTATAAGTTTAGGTTTAGTTATGTTTATGTTCTGGTATATATTCTTTTTAGAAAAAACGTTAAAGTTGTCCCATTCAAATATATTTCTGTTCTTAAGTAAATATTTACACAGAAGGCTTATTAACAATATCCATATGGTTTATACATCCCCGTACAACGAAAAAAAGGAGATTAATGTTTATACAGTTCTACTGGGTAAGGGAATAATGGAAGAAAGCGGAAGAAATTTAAATTTAGTATTTCAAATCATATCAATCTTAATTATAAATATTGCCGTTGTGGTAATAATAACTTACTTCCTTGGCAATTTTGAGTGCCATTAGAGAGGTTTTAGTTATGAGTAAAGGAAAATTAATAAAAAAGATAGTTGCAAAACAGATTTTTGATGAATACACAATACTGTCTAAAGAGATTTTAAATATTCTATCTGTTGCTTTATCGTTAAAGGCTGAAGGAAATGTAAAAGCTTTAAAAGATAAGGCTTTAGATTATATTAACGAATATAAATATATTGAAATTGGTAGAAGTTCAGTAGAAACTTTAAAAAAGTCTGGCTTAGTAAAGGAAGTTATTGATATACTTGCCTATAATACAGAAAATATTGAGCCGTTATTCAGAATAAACTATCTGTTTATAGACAGTAAGGAAGTATTTTTAACATCTACAGAGATTTTGATAGATACCCTATTATATCTGTATAAAAGGTGTAATATTGCAAAGGTAATACTGGATATATATATGTTTCCAAGTAATTTTGATAACTTGGGAAAAATTAGTGAAGCTAGAAAATTTAATCTTTTTAAAAAGAGGAAGAAGCTTATAGGTTTTTCCAAAACAGATGAATTAATTTTATTATCCTTCTTTTTTAATGATATAGAAAATATTTTAAACATTCTTAACTTGGTAGCTAAGTATTTAAAGTTTAAAAGGGAAAGTTCTAGACAGGTTTATATTCCATTTCCACTTTTACAGAGAAGATACAGGATTTACAACTTACAGGCTTTTTTAAATGATGAATTAGTTAAAGTTATAAATGCTTTAATAAAAAACCAATCTAAGATTTTTAAACAGAATGAAACATTAAGTTTTGTACTAACTTCCGATTATAACATTGGGGACAAGGTTAACGAATACGGCGAGAACACCGCACTTATAAAAGGTTCTTTCTTCTGGCGTGAGATGTTAAGACTTTTTCCAATTATAATGAATGTTTTTGCAGGTAAATTATTAAATATATTAACCCCCCACAAAAAACAGATACTAAAGGAGATTGTAGATTTTTTACACTCAAGGATTTATAAAAACATATTTATTAGAGATGATATATTTTTCTCAAAGTTAGAATTGGAAAAGTTAACACAGGACATTTTCTCAGATATTATCTCATTCTTAATATTTGGAGATAGTTATATTCTCTCCCTTGTGTCTTCAGGTGTTTTAGGTAATAGGTACTACGACACACTGGGAATAAAAAATAAAGAGTTAGATGAAAAAGGGAAAATAAAAAAACTGTGGATAGATTTTGAGTACCTTTATGAAGATATAATGTTTAACACAGCGAGGGAAAGCTCATTAATAAGATTAAAAGTATTACTAGATATAAGAGAGTATATAAAAAATTCTAAGAGATACAATCCGTTAGAGTTATCCCTTTTAGACAGTCAAAAGCCAATATCTATACTTGACGAAATAAAAGAGTATATGAATGATTTATTTCCTATATGGGAGAAAATACCTGTAGGAGATACTTATAAAAGACTATCAATATATCAAAAAAAGTCTGTAAAGCTAATAGGAAACCTTATTAACTTTATATCTAAAGTTTATGTAAAGAAACTAAAAGATTTTCTAAAGGATATAAAGTATCCATCAAAGGAAAAATTTTTAGGTATATACATAGATAACTCACAGTTTAATGAAGAAAAATTACAGTTTTATGCAAAAAGTTTTAAGGTAAATGTAAAAAAAGAAAATATAGAGGAGGCATTTTACAAAATTGAGTTAAAGAATAACTATATAGATGTTAGCATTATCCCAAATCCTGCATTTTTTGATTTTAGAAGATTTAGTAAAGTAAGCCTTTTAGCTGTTGTTTGGAAAAATTTAATTAATAAACTTACAAAGAGAACTAAAACCCTATCTTACGGTATATACGAAGGAAGTATGTTAAGAAGTGTTGTTAACATAAAAAAGTATAACGAGTTTATAAATAACAGTGTAAGTTTTGAGTACGACTATTTAAACTTTTTAAAGGCTAGAAGTTTCTTTGAAAGTTTTAAAGACAAACAAACAACTTTTGGAAATGTAATAAGAAATTATTCTTATTATGCAAAAGAAAAAAAATTAAAAGTTTTACTTTTATCTGACTTTACAACTCTTTTTTTATCTAAAGATATGTACGGGACAGATATTTGGGAAACAAATATATACCGTGATGTTATAAGAAATTTAGGATTTTTAGATAGACACTCCCTTTTAAGAATTAGAACAAAAAAGATAAATTATTATAAAAATTGGATTGTTTTCATACTTATAAAGTTTTCAAAAAAGTTTAGAAAGTTTAAAAGAGAGCTTAGAAAAAGTTTTTATATAGACAATGAGAAGAGAGTGTTTATAAATGAGATTAAAGAGTTAGTTGAAAATTTTAAGATAAGGGATAAATTTTTCGGATTTTCTTTAGGCTGGGAAGATTTAATCCTCTATTATGAAGATAACTGTTTAACGAACATATTTGAATTTATGGAAAAACTACAAGACCTTACCATCATACAGAGGACAGAAACTATAATAGGCTTTAATTTGGAAAAAAGAACACCTTTATGTGCTGATGCTACAAATCACGATAGAAATTTTCATCTTTATATGTTTGCTAGATTAAAGCATACAAATGAGTTGGGAAAAGGAATAGATGAAAGGATTAATAACGATAACTTTATAAAAAAATGTAATATCTTCCCTGAAATATATCCCGGACGATTTGATATGATTTTAAGTAAAAAGTATTTAAAGGAAGAGGAAATAATAAATTGCTTAAATGAAGTTTTAAACACAAGAGCTATTATTTTAAAATTAGGTAGAAATAAAAAATTTTATATAGAAGATTTAGTTTTAAAGATAACATCAATATCAGATTTCCATACATAGAATTTTTATGATTTTATTCATTATAAAAATTAAAGCATTATAATTTAATTAGTAATAATTAAAATTAATTTTTAAGGGAGGTTGTTTGGTATGTCAGAAGTTATTTTGGTAGGTCAAGAAGTACCTGAATTTGAAATGGAAACTTATGAACCTGAAACAGGAAAGTTTGGAACATTCTCTTTAAAAAAGGCTAAAGAAGAAGGGAAATGGACTATACTATTTTTCTACCCTGCAGACTTCACATTCGTTTGTCCAACAGAATTGGCAGATTTGGCGGAGGTATATCCTAAATTAAAAGAGTTAGGTGCTGAAGTTGTATCAGTATCTACAGACACAAAATTCGTTCATTTAGCTTGGCACAGAGATGAAAAATTATTACAAAATGTTAAATATCCTATGGGAGCTGACCCAACAGGAAAAGTTTCAAGAATGTTTGGTGTTTACGATGAGAACACAGGATTAGCTTTAAGAGGAACATTTATAATATCTCCTGAAGGTAAATTGGTAAGCTCTGAAGTGAACTTCTACAATGTAGGTAGAAACGCAGATGAGCTATTAAGAAAAATGGAAGCTAATGCATACCTAATTGGTCATCCTGATGAAGCTTGCCCTGCTAAATGGAAGCCCGGTAAGAAAACTTTAAAACCATCTGAAGAATTGGTAGGAAAAGTTTACGAAGCTTTAAACGAATAATAAAAACCTTTCAACTCCCTTTCGGGAGTTTTTATTTTTTTAATGAATATTTTATCAACCTTATTACAAAACTTGTAAAATCTTTAGGTATTGATATACGGGGAACTGTAAAAAGATTACATTCTTTTCTAACAATATCCTTTTCTGTCGTCAAAGCCATATCAAAGTATTTTGACGAAATATCAGCTAACACTTTATCGTAGTGGCCAAAAGGATATGAAAGATAACTTACTTTTTTACCGATAAATCTTTCCAACTGTTCCTTTGAGTTTTTCAGCTCAGTATTAATTCTTTTAATTCTCTCCTCTTCCGTTTCAAAATCAAGTAAAGATTTAAAGTTTTTCTGTAATTCCTTCTTAAGTATTCCCTTCCAATCTTTTTTTGAGAAAAATTTTTTATCTAAACTTCTTATAAAGTCTTTAACATCTCTTTTTAAAAATCCCCTTCTAACTGATAGATTATTCTTATCGGGGAAAATAGGAAATCCAAAATAATTATATTCTAAAGATGAGAAATCATTACTGTCTCCAAATGCATACGGATTACTCCAATGACCATTATTACCATCGTAAAAATCAATAATCTTTTCATCATAAAAGACTTTAGCGTGTATATCTCCGTGTCCCTGTATATCAAAAACATCCTTCATTTTATTAAGTTCTTCCACAGTTAAAAAATCCTGTGATTTACCTTTTAATAAAAACTCATAGTTTACAATACCCATAGGCTTAGGTTTATGCAGTTCTTTAAAGGAAACTTTATTATTCCAATAATCTTCTAATGTTGGTCTAACTTTATCTTCCCTATTTAAACGGCTAGTTATAGGAAATATTGTTGCCTTAAGTTTATACTTTTTTAAAATTGGATAAGCGTAAACAAAGTTATCTACATAGCCATCGTCAAAGGTTATAACTACAGAAGGCTTTGAGGGTTCTTTATCGTTAACTAAATAATCAAAAACATCATCAAGGGTTATAACATTAAAAAACTGCTTCAAAATTTTCATTTCTATATCAAAAGTTCTGTAGGCAACATCTATATCCCATTTAGGCATTACTTGATGGTAGTAAATAATAAAAATATTCCTTTTCAACTAATACTTTCCCTTAAAAGTTTTAATTCTTAGAAAGAAGATTTTAATCTAATAATTGGATTTTTAAAAATATTTTAATTTGCATATTTCATAAAAATTCCTATATTATTAATTATATTTTCAGAATATGTTTCTACCTGTTCAAGCTCATTTGAAAATAGAAAATTTAATATATTATTATTTTTTAATATCCAATAATCAGGAGGTAAAGAAGTATGAAGAAAGCTTTAACTGTAGCTTTAGCAGGATTAACTTTAATGGCAGGTTCTGTTTTTGCAGGTGATGGTCAATCTATCTTCCAATCAAAAGGTTGTTCAGCTTGCCACCAAGCTAGTGCTGACACTGTAGGACCATCTTTAAAGAAAATAGCTAAAGCTTACGCAGGAAAGAAGGGAGATTTAATTAAGTTCTTAAAAGGAGAAGGTAAAGCTATAGTTGACCCTAACAAATTTGCTATTATGCAACCACAATTAAACACTACAAAAGCTTTAAGTGACAAAGATTTAGAAGCATTAGCTGACTTCATATTAAGCCACAAATAAAATAAAAATCTTTCCTTTTTTTCTTTTTCTGTATAAGGAATTTTAACCTTTAATCTCATTTAGGATAATTTTGTTTTTAGACAAAAAACGGGTTTTAATCCACCAATTTAAAAAAGTTAACTTTAGTTTAATACCAATTTGGAGATTAAATTCAGTTAATTTGTTCTAATTAGCTAATATATTGATATTTAAAGCTATAAAATTATGTTGGCTTAAATCTATAAATAGATAATTCCTGAACACACGTTTGATTTTCAATAAAACAAAGTTTATTTTAATGCCAATTAAAGAGCTGTAAATTTTACGTAAAGGATTATAACAATTTTATATTTTTTAGAATTACAGAATACAGTTTTAATCAATTTTAAGCTGATTGTTTAACGATTTTAAAGGGATTAATATTCTTTGGTGATAAACTTACCTACTTCTAATCCTGTAAGTTTTATTTCTTATCTCTATTTTTATTTTTTGTATTCTTCTCTTTATCCTTTTAAATCTAAAGACGTCCAATTCCCTTATATTATCTTCTGATTTGTAATAACGTCTAGCAGGTTTTATATAAATTAGTCTTCTCCTTTCCCTCTCGTTAAACCTTCTTAAGTAATCTCTTTTTTTTTACCTGATACACCTATTTGCCTAATATCTATATTTTCCATATATTTTGTAATCTCTATTCTTCTGTTTCTCAGAATTCTTTTATCTATAAATGTTGATAGAACATAAAGTTTTTCATCTTTAGATAATTTAATATTTGCAATCTCATTTGCATAATCTTTATAGATATAGAGTACCTTTCCCCTTATTCCATTATTAACTTTAGAAAAAGCTTTTATTCTACCTTTCTCTATAAATCTTTTGTTGTTATCTATAATTCTCTTTGCCTCTTTTGAATGTATATCTTTTTCTTTCTCTTTCAAGAAATCTTTATAAAGGGATAAATATCCTTTAAACATTCTTTTTAATTCAGTTTTTTGCTTGTTAGAATAATCATTATCTACAATAACTATATCATTTTCTTCCAGTGGAGACGCAAAAACCGTTCCATCAACAACTAATACCGCTAAAACAACCAATAAAAACCATTTTTTTTTCATCGGTTAACTCCAAGATTTGTTAAAGGTGAAAAGAGGAAATGGAAAAAAGAAAAGCTAAACAGAACTGTTATTTAATTTCTGTACCAGTATGGAGATAGTTTTGCGAACCTCTTTGTCTTACAGAAGAGTTTTCAATATAGACTTCGTTATTAACTGTAGAATTACGAACACTTGAGCGGTCTATTTTAATTCCTAAATCTGCCGTATTCTTATAACCGTGTTGAACAACTTCTGAGTTTTTAATACCTACAGTGTTTGAAACATCACTATCTTCCAATGAGCTAGCTAAAGCTCCCCCAACAAAAATTGCTGATACTGCTAAACCTAAAACTAATTTCTTCATAATACAACCTCCCTTAAAGAAATAGATTTAATTTTCTATTTATAAAGGTAGAATTACTAAAATTATTTGTCAATAATTTATTGAATTGTTTTAAAATAATATTTTTAGCCTAATTTTCACAAAAAATTCTCTTATCAATTTTATATTTTCAAAATTTAATAAGAATGAAATATCATTTTTCTTTATGAAATATTGAATTTGTTAGGAAGAAAATCTATTCAAAATTTATAATATTTTAATTATTTAAAACTTTACAGAGAGGTTTTTTATGTTTAACGGATATTTAACATTAGGAGAAGTTGACGTTTCAAATAAAAAAGTTTTTGTAAGGGTTGATTACAACGTTCCATTAGACGAGTTTGGACATATTGTTGATGATGTAAGAATTAGAGAGACTATACCTACTATTAATTATCTTTTGGATAAAGGTTGTAAAGTTATACTTGCTTCACATTTAGGAAGACCAAAAGGAAAGAGAGACCCTAAATACTCTTTAAAACCTGTAGCTGAAAGACTTTCCCGTTTATTAGAAATGGAAGTTAAATTTGCATCTGATTGTGTTGGAAAGGAAGTTGAAAGTATGGTTAACTCATTAGAAAATGGAGAAGTTTTACTACTTGAAAATCTAAGATTTCATAAAGAAGAAGAGGAAAATAATCCAGAATTTGCAAAGGCTTTAGCTTCTCTCGCAGATATATACGTAATTGATGCTTTTGGTACTTGCCATAGAAAACATGCCTCAATGTATGGAATAAAAGATTTTGTCCAGCCTGTAGTGATGGGATTTTTACTTGAAAGGGAGTTGAAATACTTTGAAAAAGCATTGGTAAATCCACAGAGACCTGTAATAGCCTTTATAGGCGGTGCTAAAGTTTCATCTAAATTAGGCATTATAAAACATCTTTTAAATAAGGTAGATAAAATATTTATCGGTGGTGCAATGGCTTTTACCTTTATAAAAGCTTTAGGTTATGACGTGGGAAGCTCACTAGTTGAAGAAGATATGTTTGAAGAGGCTTTATCTGTTTTAGAAGAGGCAAAGAAAAAAAATGTAAAGTTTTATTTACCTGTTGATTTTGTATGTGGAAAAAGCATATCAGAGGATACACCTGTTATAGAAGTTCCTTGGCAAGAAATAACAGACGGTTGGATGGGATTAGATATAGGAATGGCTTCTATACAGTTAATAAAAGAAATACTGAGAGATGCCCAAACTATAGTATGGAATGGTCCAATGGGAGTTTTTGAAATAGATAAGTTTAAAACAGGAACTTTTAGTCTAGCCCATGAAATAGCAAATTCCCCTGCGTTATCCATAGCAGGCGGTGGAGATACAGATTACGCAATACATAAAGCTGGTGTTGTTGACAACATAAGCTACATATCAACAGGCGGAGGAGCATTTTTAAAATTACTTGAAGGAAAAACATTACCTTGTCTAGAGGCAATAACAAAAAAGGATAGTTAACAATTAATTTCCATTTTTTTCTTTTTCTTTTAAAAATAACAAAATTAGGTTAATCAAATTTATCCTCAATGGGTATTGATTAAATTTGAAATTTCTATACCAATTCAACTTTCTAAAAATTATCACAACTTATTCAAAACATATAGTTTAAAATTTTTTTATTATCTAAATATTAGAGGTAAGTAAGATGGATAAGAAAAA
>CAZEUK010000019.1:0-10734 GCA_964514535.1 uncultured Aquificales bacterium | reverse complement strand
TAAATAAACCTTTCTCATCTAAATCTCTAATTATCTCTAAAGCTATTTCTTTATCCTTCCCCTCAAACTCTAAATCTATCTGTGTTTCCAAAATATCGTAAACGGAAGGTGTATAACTTAACCTATTTAAAGGAGATAACTCCTCATCGTAATCGTAGTTTTTCGCTAAATCCTTTATAGGCTCTTTGTAATCAAAATCGTTTTCTGAAAGTATTTCATCTAGAAATGGATTTTCCTCTAACTCTTTCCTTACAACATTTTCTAACTCTAACTTTGGCAAAAGTAAAAGCTCAAGTTGTTGTTTTAAACTTACAGTTAAAGCTAACTTATTCTGAAGCTTTAAATTTAAACCTAATTTATTTTTAAGCATTTAATTATTTTTCCCTCTTCGAATTAAAACTTTATATTAAATCTATCTAAAATTTCTTGATATGTAATCTTTTTAATATCTTCCAATTTATTAGACAAAACAATCTCTTTAAGTTTCTTTAGGTAGCTACCCTTAAAAACTACAAAACCGTTATCGTATTGGTGAAAATAACTGTTGTAAATATTCAAAAGTTCTTTGTATTTTTTCTTATTTTTTTCTTTAACTCTTTTACTTTCTATTTTTTTCAATAAATCTTCTCTATCTATTACTATATAAGGAACTTCCACAAGTATATCGACATACTTCTGTTGACGTTTTGTAAATTTTCTACTTGATACTTCCCTCCTGTATGATATTTTTTCTACTTGAAAACCTATTTTTAAATCTTTTAATTCCAAAACACAATCTATTCCCAATCTATCCAAATCAGGATTTGAAATCAACTTTTCATCAAACAATCTATTCCAAAGGTATTGGAAATAAAATTGGGTAAGTATAGACATCCAAATCCTATAAAGCCTTGCCTTAAATCCCTCCTCTACAAATTGTAAAGAACAACCGTAAAAATATTTCTTTACAAAACTACAAATATTTTTCAATTTTTCATCCCAGTAAATTTGGAAAATCTCTTCGTAATCTCTAAAATCTGTATTATCCCAATAGTATCTGTAAAATATATCAAGTGGTAATAAATCTTTAGGTAAATCTTGCTCTACAGTTTTAATTTTCCTTAAATATTTGTATTTCTCAAGATTTATACTTTTAATAAAAGTATCAAAGTTATTAAAATCTTTTTTCCAATTTCTAACTGTCATAATGTTTCCTTTAATACTTTTAATTCCTCTTTTAAAGGTAAGGGAACTAATTTTAATTGTGTAATACTGAAATGATATGTTATATCTCTGAAAATATCCTTTACATATCTTTTAACAATCTCTGAGTTCAAAAAGTTTACAACTTCCTCTTCCGTTAGGTTGAAATTGTTATTTATTAATGTATTTTTTCTTAACAGGTGGTAAACATCTCCCATCCACGGATAACTTTTGTAATCGTAGGCAGCTCCTATCTGACCATCCCCTCTAAATCCTAAACCTAAAACTATATGTGGTTTATCAAAAAATTTTCTTAACTTAGTTTTTTTATTTATATCTATCCAGTACCCAGATATAGGCTCATAATTAACTTTTCCTATTTTAAGATTTTTACCATTCAGTATTGGGACAACATTATTATCATTTATGTAATCTTCAGACTTTATAACATCAGGATTATTTTTTATTTCAGGAGTTCTAGGGGAAATTTTAATTGAATAAATATCATCTACACGAAAGCTACAAATTCTCTCTAATTCTTTACTAAAATCCGTTTCAAATAGGATGATTTCTCCAGACCAACTATTTCTTTTATATATTAAATTTAATTTATTATTCCTATATTCATAAAGTTTAAGCCTGTTTTTCTCAGTTTTTGATTTAGTAAAATTTAATATTACAGTGGTTATATTTGCTTCAGGCTTGAATAAATCAGAGCCCATATAAATAATTTCAGTCTTTCCATTTTCTGATAAGAATTTACGAAGTTTTTTAAACTCGTCCAGTATCATAAAAGTTGCAGGTATTATAAAGATTAACTGTCCATTTTCTTTAAGTAGTTTTATAGATTTTTCAATGAAAGCTCCGTAAACGTTATACTTACCGTACCAAGTTTCATAATACTGTTTATACAGTTTTTTTGTTTCATTATCTATTTTAATTGAGTAGTGTTTTGATAAACTTGGAATTCCGTATGGTGGATTACCAATTATAATGTCAAAAAATTTATCAGTTTTCCAAAGTAAGTAATCTTCGTTTATAACAGTTATACCATTATCTGTATTGTATCTAAAAAAATTTTTTACAAACTCTTTATTTATCTCAACGGCAACTTTATATTTAGCTTTTGTAAAAAGATTGTATTTCTTTATCTTTATTCTTTGAAAAAATTGACCAATTCCAGAAGCAGGCTCAAGAATACTAATATTTTTTGAATTAAAATTTTTTTCGTCTATCAGCTCTACCATAAAATCAACTACCCATTTAGGAGTAAAAAATATACCGAAATCTTTTTTAATATTTTTAATACTTTCATTTAAATCTTTAGTCTTTAGAATATCTAAGCTCATTATACAAATCCCCTTTTAGTAAAATTAATTACCTTTTAGAATGTTCTTAGCCTTTCCTTTTAACTCGTTTAGTTTTAGTAAGGCTTCCAGAGGGGTTAAAGTTGCTATATCAATTTTATTTAATTCTTCAATCAATTTTATATATTCGTTATCTTCCTTTTTATATTGTAAATCATTCTCTTGAAATAAAGCCCTTTGTTTCTCTAAAGAATGTTTTTTGTCAGGAACAAATCTTTCCGTATCCTGTTTTAAAGTATGACTGTCAAGTTTATCCCTCTGTTTACCTTCAAGGATTTTTAAAATTTCCTCTGCTCTGTTTATAATCTCCTCTTTAATACCTGCCAGTTTTGCTACGTGAATACCATAACTTTTGTTTGTAAAGCCTTCAAAAACTTTGTAAAGGAATTTAATATCTTTACCTTCCTCTTTAACGTACATATAGAAATTTTTTACTCCCCTTATATCCTTTTCAAGTCTAGTTAACTCGTGGTAATGGGTTGCAAATAATGTTTTAACTTTTAGCTTTTTGGCTAAATACTCTGAAATAGCCCAAGCTATAGAAACTCCATCGTAAGTGCTAGTTCCTCTACCTACTTCATCTAAAACTATAAAACTTCTCTCTGTTGCATTGTTTATAATATTTGCCATTTCCAACATCTCAACCATAAAAGTTGATAAGCCCTTTGCCAAAGCATCTCCAGAACCTATACGAGTGAATATCCCATCAACTAAACCTATCTTTCCAGACTTGGCAGGTATGAAAGAGCCTGTATGTGCCAGTAAAACTATCAATGCAGACTGTCTTATAAATGTGCTTTTACCTGCCATATTTGGACCAGTTATTATATGGAAATAACTATCCCTATCCATTTTTAGACTGTTAGGGACAAAATCTTGAACAAATTCTTTTATAACAGGATGATAACCTTCCTCTATATATATACCGTAATCTTCGTTAACTTCAGGTTTTATCCATCCTTTCTCTGCTCCAATTTGTGCTAAAGACTGTAAAGCGTCCAACAATCCTATATTTTGTGCCGTTTCACCTATTCTAGCAGACATTAAAGAAACTTCTTCCCTTAAACCCATAAATATTTCGTATTCATAAGCTTTAATCTTCTCATCTGCAGATAAAATCTTTTCTTCAAATCTTTGCAACTCATCTGTTGTAAATCTCTCTGAGTTTGATAATGTCTGTCTTCTTTTAAAGTATTCAGGAACATACTTAAGATTAGGTTTGGTAATCTCTATGTAATAGCCCATTACCTTATTAAAACCTATCTTTAAACTCTGTATTCCCGTTTCTTCCCTTAACTTTGCCTGATACTCTCTAACCCATTGACTACCTTTTTCTTTAATCTCCTTTAACTCGTCCAGTTCAGGATTAACACCTTTTTTTATCAATCCCCCTTCTTTAAGATGTATAGGTGGGTTTTCTTCCAAATATCTATCCAGTTTATCCACTAACCAATCAAATGTTTCTATTCTCCCCATAATCTCATTTAACAGTTTAGATTTAAACCTATCTTTAAACTTTTTTAGATTGGCAACTTCCTTTAACGAGTTTTTCAAAGCTACCATATCCCGTGGAGTTAAAGTATTGGAAGATATTTTTGATATAAGCCTTTCTATATCGTAAATCCTATTTAAAACATCCCTTAAATCTTCCCTTAAATCTTTAGATTTAACTAACTCCTCTACAGCTTCTTGTCTATCTTTTATATCTTTAACGTTCTTTAAAGGATGTAGCAAGAAAAATCTTAACTTTCTCTTTCCCATCCCAGTTAAAGTTCTATCAATAACCTTAATCAGAGATATATTTCCTTCGTTTGCAAAAACTATCTCTAAATGTTTCTGTGCTGAGTAATCTAGTCTTATGTATAAATCGTCCCTGTAAGGTTTAGGTCTATTTATAAATGGTAAGAAATTTTTCTGTGTAATCTTTGCATACTTTAAAAGTGCTCCTAAAGGTGCTAAAACTATATCCTCTCCAACCTGAAAACCAAAACCTGATATATGACTTGTAGAAAAATGGTTTAAAATATCTTCCTGTGTTTCCGTTGAAAAGTAATCGGAAGGTAGTTCTGATATATAGATATTTTTAAAATGCTCCTTTAGTATTGATAAATCTGTTCCCTTTTCTATCAGTATCTCCCTAGGTTGAAATTTACCTACAAAGGATATTAAGTCATCTTCCTCAAGAATACCTCCTATAAACTCTCCAGTTGATAGGTCAAGGTATCCAACCGCATAACTGTTTGATTTGTAAGGATAGACCGCCATTAAAGATGCTTTCATCTTTTCATTTTCAAAATATGTGCCCGGTGTGATAACTCTAATAACATCCCTTTTAACTATACCTTTAGCTTGAGAGGCATCTTCCAACTGTTCACATATTGCAACTTTATGACCTTTAGCAACTAATCTTGATATATATCCGTCTGCCGAATGATAGGGAATTCCACACATAGGAATACTTGTATTCTTACCAACTCTCTTTTTAGTTAAGACTATGTTTAATTCTTTTGCTCCTATATACGCATCCTCGTAAAACATTTCATAAAAATCACCTAATCTATACAAAACCAAAGCGTCAGGATACTCATCTTTTATCTTATGGTACTGGGCTAACATAGGTGTTAAATTTTTTGTATCCATATCATCTTTTTTCTTTACCAAAGGTAAATCCCTCCGAATACCTTGATACTTAAGGAGTTTATAACTGGAAGACAACAAATAATTATATCATTAGCTAAAAATCTAATATTTTTAGGAATAGATGTATTCAGAATTAATTTTTTGAGATTTCCTTTATCTGTAAATCAATTCTTGTATTTACTACAAAATATTATAATATATTAATAAAAAAATTTAAAAAGGAGGTTTATAAATTGGCTAATAATGTAATAGATGTTAATGAAAATAACTTTGAGGAGATGGTTATAGAACAATCTTATAAAAATCCTGTTGTTGTAGATTTTTGGGCGCCTTGGTGTGGACCATGTCAGATATTAAAACCTGTGTTAGAAAAATTGGCTAAAGAGTATGGTTTTACACTGGCAAAGGTTAATACAGATGAAAACCAATCTATAGCTTTTCAATATGGAGTTAGTGGAATTCCTGATGTGAGAATTTTTGTAAATGGGAAGGAAGTTGATAAATTTGTAGGGGCTTTACCTGAACCACAGATAAGAAAAATTATAGAAAAGTATATAAAAACTGATGTTGATGAGTTGTTAGAAAAGGCAGAAATGGAATTTATGGCAGGAAATAGAGATAAAGTTGAAGAGATTATTAACTATCTAATATCAAAATATCCTGATAATAAGAAAGCTATACTAGGTGCATCAAAACTGCTTATAAAGTTAGGCAGATTGTTAGAGGCAGAGGAGTTATTAAACAAAATTAAAGAGTATGAGAAGGATTATTTTCCACAGGCTCAAGCTTTAAAAGAATTAATCAAGTATAAAAAATACTGTGAAGAATTAAAGGAAGACAACGAGTTAGACAAACTTTTAAAAGAGGGAAGTTGTGCATTAATTAATGATGATTATAAAACTGCATTAGACAAATTTTTAAAAATAGTTCAGATAGATAAAAGTTATAGAGATGAAGTTGGTAAAAAGGCAATGGTTTCAATATTTAATTTGCTTGGGGAAGGAAATCCTTTAACAAAAGAATATAGAAGAAAACTAGCAATGTGGTTATACTAATTTTTATTTCTTTTTTTACTTTTATTGATTAATGGAAAAGTTTATATACCTTAAATCTTTTACAATAGATGAAAAGGGTGATTTAAAAGAAGGAAAAGATATTAAAACCCCATTAGTGTTAATTGAAAATATTCCAAACTTTAAACAGAACTCTTTTTGGATAAATATAAAAAATCTGTGGGTTCTGGTAGGAAAAATTCCACCATTAAATCTGGAAAAAGACGATTTAGTTCTTCTAAAAGAAAACAATAAAAGATGGGGAATGTTCATATTTTTAGATGAGATTGATGATTATATTATTCTTCAAGATGGTAAGAGGAATAGAAAAACTAAAGTGAGTAAAGATGTTTTAAAAAAGTTAAAACTGTTTGGAAAAGTTTTAAAGGTTCAAACTAAAGTCTAGAGGATTAAAAATGGGTTATGGGATTATAAAAAGGAGAAAAACTAGACCTGTTTATGTAGGAAATGTAAAAATTGGTGATGATGCACCTATAGTTGTCCAATCTATGACGAGCACTAAAACACACAAAGTTGAAGAAACTTTAAACCAGATAAACAGACTTGTTGAGGCTGGCTGTGAGCTGGTCAGGGTTGCCGTTCCAACAGAAAAGGACGCTTTAGCCCTTAAAGATATAGTTGATAACTCTCCCGTTCCTATAATTGCAGATATACATTTTTCACCGAGAATAGCTTTTTTATCTTTAGAAAGTGGTATAAAAGGTATAAGACTTAATCCGGGAAATATAAACGATAAGGGAAAGATTAGGGAAATACTGGAAGAGTGTAAAAGAAAAGGTATAGCAGTTAGATTAGGCGTTAACTCAGGGTCTTTGGAAGAAAGACTTTTGGAGAAGTATGGCTATCCTTCTGGAGAAGCTCTTGCTGAAAGTGCTTTATACTGGTCAGAATTTTTTGAGAGTGTTGGTTTTACAAACTTTAAAGTTTCAATAAAAGGCTCTGATGTTCTACAAAATATAGAAGCAAATAGAATATTTGCAGAAAAAACAGATATTCCTTTACACATAGGTATAACTGAAGCTGGAAGTTTACAACAAGGTTCTATAAAATCTGCTGTCGGTTTAGGAATTTTGCTTTATTTAGGTATTGGTGATACAATTAGGGTTTCTTTAACTGCCGACCCAATAGAAGAGGTTAAAGTAGCTTATCAAATATTAAAATCTTTAGGTTTAAGAAGGAAAGGAGTAGAGATAATATCCTGTCCTACATGTGGAAGAATAGAAGTTGATTTAACAAGTATAGTTAGTAAAGTTGAGGAAAAATTGGAAAATGTGGATATGCCTATAAAAGTTGCAATTATGGGTTGTGTTGTTAATGCTATTGGTGAGGCTAGGGAGGCAGATATAGGTTTAGCCTGTGGCAATAAATCTGCCATTCTTTTCAAAAACGGTAAACCTGTAAAAAGGGTTTCTGAAGATATTATGGTAGATGAGTTATTAAATGAAATAGAGAAGATGAAAAATTAATCCTCACTATTATGATTATTTTCCTAGCTTTTAAAAATAAAACTGTTCTACTTTAAAGGAATATATCTTAATTATTAAATACCACATATTAAGGGGATACTGTAATGGAAGTAAGAAATAAACCTGAAATATTAGCACCTGTAGGCCATTATGAAGGCTTATCTGCTGTGATAAAGGCAGGTGCAGATGCAATATATATGGGTGTTGGAAAGATAAATCAAAGGGCTTTAAAAACAACATTTACGCTGGAAGATGTAAAGGAGATAAGAAAGATAACCCAAGATGCAGGAGTTAAACAGTATATAACTTTAAATTCAATAGTTTTTGAAGATGATTTACCTTATATAGAGGAAACCTTAGACGCTTTAAAAGAAATAGGAGTTGATGCGGTTATAGGTTGGGATATGGCTGTCTTAAGTGGTGCTATAGAGAGGGGAATAGAGACACATCTATCAACTATGGCTTCCGTTTCAAACTCTCAAGCGGCAAAGTTCTATGAAAAGATGGGAGTTAAAAGAATAGTTCCTGCTAGGGAAGTTAAACTTGAAGGATTAAAGGAGATTAAGAAAAAAACAAATCTGGAAATTGAGATTTTTGTCCATGGTGCAATGTGTATGGCTGTATCAGGTAGATGTTTCCTATCCCATGATGTTTTTGAAAAATCAGGTAATAGGGGAGAGTGCTATCAAGTATGTAGGCATGAATTTGATGTAAAAATAGTTTCAAAAAATACAGGAACAGAGTTTTATTTAGGCTCTGACTATGTATTATCTGCTAGAGATTTGGTAACTATCAACTTTGTTGACCAATTAATGTGGGCGGACAGTTGGAAGATAGAAGGTAGAAACAAAAATCCAGACTATGCATACTTTACAGTCAAAGCTTATAGAGAAGCTAGAGACAGGATATTAAACGGTGAATGGAATACTAAAGGCTGGAAAGATTTATTAGATATGTTAGAAAGGGTATATCATAGGGAATGGGATAACGGATTTTACTTTGGAGAAGGATTATTCGGTATAAACAAATCTATAGCAAAAGAAAAGAAACTTTATGTAGGGGAAGTTGTTAAATTCTATCCAAGAATAAGTGTTGCTGAAGTTAAGATTGTTGATAATCCTATAAAAATAGGTGATACAATCCATATTATAGGAAAGAAAACTGGATTGGTAAGACAAAAGGTTAAATCTATGCAGATTGATAGAAAGGATATAGAAATTGCAGAGAGAGGAACAACTGTAGGATTAAAAACTGAAGAAAGGGTAAGGGAAGGAGATAAAGTTTATTTAATTGTTGAAGTTAATCAAGGAAGTGAAAGAAAAGATATTTTATCTGTAAAAAATTAATTTTTTCTTCTTATAAATCACATTTTTCTTTATCTATCTTTATCTCTTCATCTTCCTTTGGAATTCCTACACCGTTTCTAATCTGTCCATCTCCAAATATTATAAATTTAGGAATAGTTAACTCCTCCAATCCCATAGGACCTCTTGCATGTATTTTGTCTGTAGATATTCCCATTTCCGCTCCTAAACCGAACTCATTACCATCTGTAAATCTTGTGGATGCGTTTATATATACCGATGAGCTATCAACTTCATTAATAAATCTCATTCCCTTTGTGTAGTTTTCAGTAATAATACTTTCAGAGTGTGAAGACCCATATTTATGGATAAAATCAATAGCTTCATCTAAAGAGTTAACAACCTTTACAGCAATTATTAAATCTAAAAACTCCTCATAAAAATCCTGTTCTGTAGCTTTAACAATTTCTGTATTTTGTGCTAAAGGGTGGTCTTTTAATATATTGTAAGATATATCATCACATCTCATCTCAACATTCGCCTTTCCGTAATAGTAGGCTATCTCAGGTAAAAACTTCTCCGCAATATCCTTATGGACAATCAGATTTTCTATAGCATTACAGACGGAAGGTCTTTCAACTTTAGCGTTATAAGCAATGTTTAACGCCTTTTCAAAATCTGCTTCGTTATCAACATATAAATTACATACTCCTTTATAATGTTTTATTACCGGCATTTTAGCCTTTTCCGCAACAGCCCTAATTAAACCTTCACCGCCCCTTGGGATAACAACATCTATATATTTGTCCAACTCTAAAAGATGGTTAACAACTTCCCTTTCAGTTGTGTTAACAAACTGGATAGCCTCTTCAGGAAATCCTGTTTCTCTACAAGCCTGTTTTAAAATATCAACTAAAATTCTGTTTGAGTTTATAGTTTCACTTCCACCTTTTAGAATAACTGCATTTGAAGACTTCATACATAAAGATGCCGCTTCAATTGTAACGTTAGGTCTAGCTTCATAAATTATTAAAATTGTTCCTAAAGGAACTCTCATTCTCCCAACTCTCAATCCGTTAGGCCTAGTCCACATTGATATTATCTGTCCCACAGGGTCAGGTAAGGACGCAACATCTCTTAAAACTTGAACCATTCCATTTATTCTTTTTTCATTTAAAGCCAATCTATCTAAAAGTGCTTGCGAATATCCTTTTTTAGATGCAAATTCTAAATCTTTCTTATTTTCTTCAATCAATTCATCCTTTCTCTCAAGAATAAGCTCTGCAGTCCTCAACAACGCTTTATTTTTAACTTCAGTCGTTAGCTTTCTTAACAAAGTCTGAGATTTTTTAGCTCTCTTCCCTAACTCTTCCGCATATTTTTGTAAATCCATCTTTTAACTCCCAATATAGATTTTTATATTTTTATTTTATAACAAGAGAAGGAAGATATAGACAAAAAGCAACTGCGATTGTAAAGAAGATTATTTATAATATTTAATAATGGAATATTTTAAAAACTAGGTGTTATTTAAAGATGGATTATACACATCTTTTTGAAGTTTTAAAGATTGTAATTTCTTCTGACCTTTTAAAGAACATATTTTACGGTGTGGTGGGTAATTTAGCCTATAAAAGTCTTGAACCTATTCTATCTAAAAGTAAAAGAAAAATTATTGCTATTTTTACAAAAAAGGGACAAA
>CAZEUK010000018.1:0-10910 GCA_964514535.1 uncultured Aquificales bacterium | reverse complement strand
AGAAAGCATCTAAATTTAAAAACGTAGGCTAATCGCCTTCTCTTCTTTATCTTTTTATGGATAAATTTGTTGTCTGTATAACAGGTGCTAGTGGGATTATATACGGTATAAGGTTGATTGAAGAGTTAAGCAAAATCGGAAAAGTCTATACAATCGTTTCAAAAAACGGCTATCTTGTAATGGAAAAGGAACATAATATAAAAAAATCCGAATTTATAAAAAAATTTTCTTACAATAAAAATGTGGTAGTAGTATCTGAAAAAAATATATCCTCTAAATTAGCTAGTGGTTCTTTTTTGTCTAAATTTAAAGCTGTAATTATAGTCCCTTGTTCAATGTCAACTTTAGGTGCTGTAGCTAACGGAGTTAACTATAATCTTATTCATAGAGTATCTGAAGTTGCCCTTAAAGAGAGAATTAAACTAATTCTAGTAATTAGAGAAATGCCCTACTCTTTAATACATATTGAGAATATGAAAAAAGTTTCTCTTTCAGGAGGAATAATAGCCCCTGCATCACCTGCTTTTTATAACTATCCAAAAACTATAGATGATATGATTAACTTTGTAGTTGGGAAGATTTTAGATTTGATAGGTATAGAAAATAAATTGTATAAAAGATGGATGAGTGATTAGGAGAAGATTTTAATCTTTTAAAATCTCTTCAAATTTTTCTCTGATAGCTTTTTCTAGCTCTTCCTTAGATTTTACATTTTTTACAATCTCTAACATATATTTATTATCTTCAATTCCATCTATATGTTTTTTATAATTACCTTCCTTATAACCAAACTCCTGTCTTATATGATTTAGTATATTTTTACCTATGTATAATAGATACATCTCTTCAAAATCCATAACCTCAGAAACCGTCAAACCGTAAAAGAATATAGCTTCTAAAGGTCTCTTACTTAAAAAGTTCTCAACAACCCTTTCTATTGCAAATATTAGCCTCTCCGTTTTGTTCGTTTCCCCTAAAAAATGGTGTAAATCTATAGGGTCAACTTTCAAATTCTCAAAATTTCTAATCATTCCCTTCTCAAAGTATTTTACATAATCACTATTAACTGCATCTTTATAATCAAACTTGTTTAATAGAATATAAGAGATTATAAAGTGCCACATATCAACTAATTCTATCTTTACATTGTTAATATCCATTTCCTGCTTTTTCCACCACTTCCAAGGTAAACTGTCAACCAACTCTGCACATTCAATCCAAATAGCTCTAACAAAATCACTTTTTTTTCTTATTCCTTTCCAGTTTTTATTAATTTTTTTATTTAATTCATCTTGCAGCTTAAACATTTCTATAAGTTTAGACTGTTCCAATCTAACATTATCCATCACTTAACAATCCCCTAAATTAAACCTTTTCTTTTCAGAATATCTTCATAAATCTTATTATATAGAATTTTCCATTCTGTAGTCCCTTCGTAAATCTTCTTTGAGTAAGACCTTATTCTATTTCTAACTTCCCTATCTATCTCCCTCTCTTCTCTAACTAAATCTTTTAAGATTGCAAAAACTAATCTTCTTATCTTGTTTGGATGGACGAATATCTCTATACTGTCGTCTTCCTCTATATACTTTTTTATTTTATGCGCTACTTGGTTCATCCTGTCATCAGGGTCTAAATGTATATTCCTTTCCTCAGCTAACTTTTCTTTAACCTTTCTAACAGCAGTCCTAAAGTTTATATCTTCCTCATCTAAAAGATGTTTATGTTTCTCAACAAGTTCTTCAGCTTCCCTTTCCAAATCTTTTTCTTCCTGTATAGCATTTTTTATAATTTGAAGGATATTCTCTCTGAATTGGTTTATATCTTCTGCTTCTATATATTCTTTTTCAGTTAGTTCTTTTGTTATTTTTTCCGTTATTCTTTCAACTAACCTTAATGGTATTTTCATTAAATATCCCCCAAACTTTTATAATAGCCGTTATTATATTATAAATTTTAAAATCTTTTAATTTTTAGTAATCTTTTGAAAAAATCTAACACCAAAACGGATTTAAAATATAAATTACTAAACGCGGTGATATTAAAATAAATGTTTAAAGTTTTTTCTCTCTTAATTTATTTTCATATAGGAGCTAATCTATTTTGGTATTACTGATAAACTATGATTTTATTACTTTTAATAATCTTTTAACAAAGTTATTGTTTATCTATAAAAAATTTTTTTGATTAAAGGCCTTATTGTAATGTATAAAAGAAAACCAAATAGATTAATCAATGAGAAAAGTCCATATCTAAAACAACATGCATACAATCCTGTAGATTGGTATCCTTGGGGTGATGAAGCATTTAAAAAAGCAAAAGAGGAAGATAAACCTATATTTCTATCAATAGGTTACTCCACTTGTCATTGGTGTCATGTAATGGAAAAGGAAAGTTTTGAAGATGAAGAAGTTGCTAAACTTATGAATGAAACATTCATCAACATAAAAGTGGACAGAGAAGAAAGACCTGATATAGACCAATTCTATATGAATATATGTTTAATGGTTCGTGGACATGGTGGATGGCCTTTAACTGTATTAATGACACCTGATAAAAAACCTTTTTACGTAGCTACCTATTTACCAAAGGAGAGTTCATATAATCGTATAGGGCTTAAGGACTTAATAAAACAGATTAAAAATCTATGGATAAATGATAGGAAAAAAATTTTAGAGAGAGCAGAAAATATACTTAAACATTATGAAGATTTTACTAGAGACAGAGTGTCAGATGATGAAATTAATGAATTTGATGTTGTAAATGCTGTTTTATACTTCAAAGATAGATTTGATAAGGAAAAAGGTGGTTTTGGAAATGCACCTAAATTTCCATCTCCACAAAACCTTATATTCTTAACTAGATATTCAAAAATGTATAAAGATGAAGAAGCATTTTATATTGTTGAAAAAACCTTAAAGGAAATGAGTAAAGGCGGAATTTATGACCATGTAGGATATGGGTTTCACAGATACTCAACAGATAGAAATTGGCTTCTTCCACATTTTGAAAAGATGTTATACGACCAAGCTATGCTTATCTGGGTTTACACAGAAGCTTATCAATATAGCAAAGAAAAACTATTTAAGGAAATAGTTAATGAAATAGTAGAGTATTTAAGAAGAGATATGTATAACAGAGATGGCGGATTTTTCTCTGCAGAAGATGCAGACAGTGAAGGTGAAGAAGGAAAATTTTATGTTTGGTCTTACGATGAGTTAAAAAATCTACTAGGAGAAAATTTTGAAATATTTAAGGAAATATCAAACATAAGAGAGGAAGGAAATTTTAGAGAGGAAGCAACAGGGAAAATTAGTTATAAAAATATCATTTATATAGATAAATCTTTTAATGAAGTTGCCAGAAAATTTAACAAATCAGAAAAAGAAATTAAGGAAATATTTAGAAGCTGTTTAAAAACTCTATACAAAGAAAGGGAAAAGAGAGTTAGACCTTTAAGAGATACGAAAATTCTTACAGATTGGAACGGTTTAATAATAAAAGCTTTGTCTCTATCTGGTAGGGTTTTTGATAGTGAGGAATATACAAATTTAGCCAGAAAAACAGCAGATTTTATTTTAGACAATATGTATATAAACGGTGAGTTATTCCATAGGTATAAAGATGGTGATGTAAAAATAAAAGCCAATCTAGATGATTACAGTTTTTTAATTTTCGGGCTGATAGAGTTATATCAAACAACATTTGATGATAAATATTTAGAATATGCCTTAAATTTAACGGAAAAGATGATTTATAAATTTTGGGATAAAGTTAAAGGTGGATTTTACTTTACATCTTCAGATAATAAAGATGTTTTAATAAGACAGAAGGAAATATATGACGGAGCTTATCCTTCAGGAAATGGAATAGCTTATAACTGTTTAGTCTGGTTATATAAACTTACAGGAGATGAAAAATTTAAAAAGTATATTAACAAAATGGAAAAAATCTTTGCTTTAAATATAAAAAAAGTTCCTTACGGTAGCCCATCCTTTTTAATTGGATTAATGTTTATGTTAAATTCAACTGAGATAATATTTAACGGTGATAAAAAGAAAGCTTTAAAACTTTCAAAAAAAACAGAGGAATTTTACTTACCTTCAAAAGTTTTAGCTTATAATACAAAATTTTTAAGAAAAATATCAGAATTTATTAACAGTATTAAGGAAAGCGAAAATTTAGAAATATATTTATGTAGTAATTTTGCCTGTCAACAACCTATAAAATCGGAAAAAGAATTTTTAGAAAAACTGAGGTTAATTTAACCTTTCCTTTATTTAAATTTTCTTTTGATATAATTAATTAACAAAAATTAAAAAAAGAGGTAAAGATTTTGTTAGCTGATTTTTTATTAAAGTATTGGAAATTTGTCCTCGGAATAGGTATAGTTTTAGCTATAGGTGGTCTATTTATACCGAATAATGTTATAGGCAGAATTGTGGAATTTACAGGATTTGCATTTATATCTATCACTGCATACGTTTTAGGCTATAAAATGGCAACAGATGAAGCTACAAAGTATATAAAAGACGAATTGGAAAAGTTGGCTAAAAAGGATATTAGATACAAATTAGCTACAGATAGGATGTTAAAAAATATTAAAGGAAGGATTAAATAATGTCTGATGAGCTTGCAAAAAATAATAAGTCTGTGAAGGTTAAAGATTTAAAGGAATATTTGACAGACTATCCAAATAGAATAGTTGCAGAAATATATTTGGAAGTTCTAGAAAATTTTGAAGATGATGAGCTAGTTCCAGATTTAATACTGGAAAATTTATTATTATCTCCTGAAGACTTTGAAAATAAATAAATACTTAGGAAGGGAAGAAAAATTAATACTCAAAGTTTTTCAATAGACCTTCCGTTTCCAATAAAAGCCATTTTTTATAAGTTGAGATGATAGAGTATTCGCTTCCTAAAACAAACCAACCTAAATTAGGTTCCCATTTAAACGGTACTAAAATTGATAGCATATCAACTAAAAGTTTATTTAAGTGGTTTTCTGTAATAACTATCTTTGTCAAAATATCCTTTTCAAAATCTTTTAAACATCCAATATATCCGTCTTCCCTATCTAAATCTCCTACACTCTCAACATAATCTAAAAATATTAATTCTGATAAATCTTTACTTAAAACTGTTGAATGGAATTGTAAAAAACTTTCTGGAGTATCAAGAATAACTGCAAAGTCCCCGTTAAATAGTAATGTAATCTCCTTTCCTACTATGCCAAAGTATTTAATTGGTAAAATAGGATACTTACCTGACAAAATATGCCAACCTTCGAATATCAGCTCTAACATATCTTTATCAACTTTAACTAAGTGATTAAAAAACTTTTCTATATCTTTTTCTATATCTTTAGATGATTTTAAAATCTTCCCTTCCCTTTTAGAAATTAAAAGTTTAGTGTGAGGATTTTCAAGTAAAGAATTGAGATTTAAAATGTCCTGTAGTGTCTTTAAATCAGATGGCATATCATCTCCCCCCTGAAATGTATAAAAAAATTTTTTTTCAAATCAAATTTTAAATTTTTAATACAAAAAAACATTATTAAATAAATATAAAGTAAAAATTTTTAAAAAGTAGATTTTTTATTATCTTTCAACAATTTTGAAAGTTTTTCTGGGTCATATAAAAATATCCTTTTAGCAAATAAAAATCTTTTTATATAGAACGGATGGTTTATACTAATTATCTCAACTCTTCTTCCTCTAGAAGATGCGTGTATCATCTTACCTTCACCTATGTATATGCCTACGTGAGATGGAAATTTAGCGTATGTTTGGAAAAATAGTAAGTCTCCCGGTTGTAAATCTTCTTTACTTATTAAGAGACCATATTTAGCCTGCTGTCTTGCTGTCCTAGGCAAATGTATACCTGCTAGAGCGTATACCTTTTGAACAAAAGCAGAACAATCTATTCCTCTATCCGTTTCTCCACCAAATCTATACTTTATACCTAAAAAACCTATAGCTAAATCAACTATTTCGTTCTGAAAGTCAGGTCTAGGAACACCGTCATCAACCATAACAGCTTTATATTTAGCTTTTTCATAAGGATTATTTATTTTATTGTAATAATCATTTTCAAAAAATTGATATTTTTTTATAGGTGAGGCTTCTACCATTGAAAATAGGATTAAGCCTGTTAAAGAAATTTTAAGGAACTTCTTAAACATAAAAAAAAGACCTCCTTTTAGAACGGAATGTTTCTGGATAAAAATTATATAATATGAATATATGCTAATCCAATATTATTTGTTAGATATAGACTAATTATAAGATTTTTTGATAAATTTTTGGAGGCGGGGGCGGGAATCGAACCCGCGTATAAGGGATTTGCAGTCCCCTGCCTTACCACTTGGCTACCCCGCCAAATTTTATGCCCCCGACGGGATTCGAACCCGTGTCGCCGGCGTGAAAGGCCGGTGTCCTAGGCCTGGCTAGACGACGGGGGCAAAAGTGAGCCGTCCGGGGGTCGAACCCGGGACCACCGGTTTAAAAGACCGGTGCTCTACCAACTGAGCTAACGGCTCAACCAGAATAATATTAAAAACCAAATTAAAAATAATATCAAGTCTTTGTGTCTGTTAAGCAGACGGTAAAAGCATTCAAGGGAAAATTAAAAAATAACAAATAAAAAAACTAGAAGAAAAAATAAACAATGGAAAATTTATAACACAAGAAGAAATAGCAGATTGGAAAAAAATTTAGTATTATAAACTCTAAATCTGAATAAATTTACGTAGCCAGCCATATAACTATCTACTAATAACTAAATCGGCTAATAACACAACAATTTGAAAATAACATCCAGTTAACATTATATTAGAACAATCTTTAAACTAAATTTTAGAAAGGATTTTTAAATATGGATAATCTTTTAGAGTTAGCAAAGGAAATAGTATTAGAATACGGATATTTAGGTATATTTCTTATTGCCTTTACAGAGAGTATAATACAACCTGTTCCTCCAGACCCTTTTATTTCAGGTGGAACGGTCTTTGGTTTAAACCCTTTAAACGCTTCCCTAGTTGCAACTGTCGGAAGTGTATTAGGTGCAGTTGTAGGTTATTTTTTAGGAAAAATTTTAGGTGAACCTGTTTTTAAAAAGATTTTTAAAGAAAAATGGTATGAAAAAGGGGAAATACTTTTTAGAAAATACGGAGTTTTTGCTGTTATTGTGGCAGGATTAACTCCAATTCCATTTAAGGTAGTTTGTTGGTTAGCAGGTATATTTGAGATGCCTTTAGGTGGATTTGTTATAGCCTCTTTTTTAGGAAGATTTCCAAGATTTTTATTTATAGCTTTCTTTAGTAAGTGGGTATCATCATTTTTCAGTTAAAAAAAGAAAAAAAGGAAAGGAAAGATTAGTTAACCTCAGGCTCTATTACATCATCATCGTTTCCTTTCTTCTGATTATCCTGTCCTCCAGTTTGACCACCAGTCTGTCCACCAGCTTGCCCTCCACCAGCTTGGTAAAGCTTTTGTGCTATCTTGTTAGCTATAGATGTAACTTTTTCTATTGCAGACTGTATTTTAGCCCTCTCGTTAGTACCTAAAGCCTCTTTACCTTCTCTTATAGCCTCTTCTGCCTCTTTTATCTCATCTTCAGTTAGTTTAGCTTTGTTTTCATTTACAGTTTTCTCTAAGCTGTAAACTATAGCATCTAATTGGTTTCTTAATTCTACAGTTTCTTGGAATTTCTTATCCTCTTCCTCATGTTTTTTAGCTTCTTCTATAATCTTTTGGATTTCCTCCTCTGTTAATCCTGAAGCCTGTTGAACAGTTATTGATTGTGATTTACCTGTAGCTTTGTCTGTAGCTGTAACATGGAGTATACCATCTGCGTCTATATCAAAACATACTTCTATCTGTGGAACTCCCCTTGGTGCAGGTGGAATATCTGTTAGGTAAAATCTTCCTAGTGATTTATTCTCTTTAGCCATTTTTCTTTCGCCTTGTAGAACATGTATCTCAACCTGTGTCTGATTATCTGCCGCCGTTGTAAATATTTCACATTTTCTAGTTGGTATAGGAGTATTTCTAGGAATTAAAACCGTCATTACACCACCTAAAGTTTCTATACCTAGAGATAATGGTGTAACGTCAATTAGTAAAACATCTTTAACCTCACCTGATAAAACTCCACCCTGTATAGCCGCCCCAACTGCAACAACTTCGTCAGGATTAACTCCTTTATGTGGTTCTTTTCCGAAGAACTCTTTTATTTTTTGTTGAACTAAAGGTATTCTTGTAGAACCTCCAACTAATACAACATCATCTATATCCTGCGGAGTTAATTTTGCCTCCTCTAAAGCCCTTTTAACTATTTCCATAGTTCTGTCAATCAAGTCTCTTATCATCTCTTCAAGTCTAGCTCTAGTTAGCTTTTTCTCTAAGTGTAGTGGCTGATTTGTGTTAGGGTCTATTGTTATGAATGGTAGGTTGATATCTGTTTCCATTTTGAATGATAACTCTTTCTTAGCCTGTTCTGCCGCCTCTTTTAATCTTTGGAATGCTGTTTTATCCTGTCTTAAGTCTATACCGTGTTCTTTCTTAAACTCTTCAACTAACCAGTTTATAATTCTTGCATCTATGTCTGAACCACCTAAGTGGGTATCACCATCAGATACTTTAACTTCTATAACACCATCACCACCTTCAAGTATAGAAACGTCAAACGTACCACCTCCAAAGTCGTAAACAAGTATTTTCACATCTGATTTTTTATCTAATCCGTAAGCTAAAGCTGCTGCTGTTGGCTCATTTATAATTCTTTTAACTTCCAATCCTGCAATCTTACCTGCGTCTTTTGTTGCCTGTCTCTGTCTTTCGTTAAAGTATGCAGGAACTGTTATAACTGCTTCAGTAATTTTTTCACCTAAATAATTCTCCGCCGCTTCTTTTAGTTTTTTTAATATTTGAGCTCCAACTTCCTCAGGTCTAACTTTTTTACCTGCATTTGGTATATCAAAAACTGCGTCCCCTTTTTCATCTGCTACAACTTTATAAGGAACATTTTTTATTTCTTCCTGAACTTCATCATATTTTCTTCCTATAAATCTTTTACTTTCATAAACTGTGTTTGCAGGGTCTAAAACGGCTCTTCTTTTTGCAGGGTCTCCAACTAATATTTCCCCTTCCTTTGTCCATGAAACTACTGAAGGAGTTGTCCTAAATCCTTCTTGGTTTTGTATTACTATAGGCTCTCCACCTTGCATTACAGATACAACAGAGTTTGTAGTACCTAAATCTATTCCTATTACTTTGCCCATTATATCCCTCCATTTTAGCAAATTTTCCTTCTAATAATATAATATTTTAGTTTATTATTGTCAATAATTTTGATAATAACACTTTAATATTATCTCTAAACAAAAATAATACTGCTATAAAATTAAAGGTAGCTGTAAAAGGAAAAGATATAAAGATTAAAGAATGGTTATTTTATATTGAAAACTCCCTCTTCTAACATTTCTTTCAGCTTTCTTTTTAATATTTTCCCTGTAGCATTCCTTGGAAAATCTTCAACTATTATTATATGTTTAGGAATTTTATAATCTGCAATTTTATCCCTTAAATATCTTTTAATCTCTTTCTCTGTAAAATTTTTTACCCCTTCAGCAAGTTTAACGAAGGCAACAGGTATTTCACCATGGCTTTTATCCTTTTTACCAACTACCGCAGATACCTCTATATTTGGATGACTATTTAAAACTTCCTCAATATCTCTAGGATATATATTTATTCCTTTAGATATTATTAAATCCTTTTTTCTGTCAACTATGTATAAATAACCTTCCTCGTCAAATTTTCCTAAATCACCAGTTAATAACCAACCATCTTTTATTATCTTTTCCGTTTCTTCCTTGTCTTTATAGTATCCCTTCATAACACAATCACCCCTAACTACTATCTCCCCAATCTCACCAACAGGAAGCTCATTAAAGTTTTCATCAACTATTTTTACGGTATAGTCAGGGAGTGGTAAACCTACAGACATTGGTTTAGGTTTTTCAGGTGGATTTATAGAGACTACAGGGGAACATTCAGTTAGACCGTATCCCTCAATTAAAGGGGTTTTTGGAAACTGTTTTTTCATTCTCTCATATGTCTCAATAGGAAGTGGAGCACCACCACTTACAAAAAATCTAATTCTATTGAAAAGTTTAAAATACCAAGGAAGCTTTGCCTTTGATAATGCGTTATAAACTTCAGGAACACCTAAAAATATACTTACTCTTTTTAATAACACCTGTTTTAATACATTAGAAAAAGGAAAAACAGACTTAACTATCACTATTGAACCACCTAGATAAAGTGGAAGTAAAACTGATGCAGTAAGTGTAAATGTGTGGAACATAGGAAGGTAAACTATAAATCTGTCCCTACTTGAGACCTTACCTAAAAAAGCGATATTTTCAACATTTGATATTAAATTTCTGTAAGACAACATAACACCTTTTGGCTTTCCAGTTGTTCCTGAAGTGTACAAGATTACAGCGGTATCATCTAAAGAAGGCTTATACTTTATATCTACAGGCTTAATATTTTCGTGTTTAAAATAATCATTTATAACATATTCGCCCTCATTGTTTTTCCATAAAATAGGACCTAAATATATACTACCACTTTCACAGGAATAACCTTCAGCTATTAAAAGTCTTGCTTCACTATGCTCTAAAATATTCTTTATTTCTTCCTTTGTTAAAAAAGTGTTTATAGGAATAGGTATAGCTCCTATTCTCTGTATAGCTAGCAGTGATATTAAAAAATCAGGTGAGTTTTTTAAAAGAATTGCTATTTTATGTCCTTCTCCATATCCCATACTACGCAGAACATAGGAAAGTTTATCTACTTCTGCTTTAAATCTTAGATAACTTAAACTTTTATTTTCAAA
>CAZEUK010000017.1:0-11232 GCA_964514535.1 uncultured Aquificales bacterium | reverse complement strand
ACTTACGCAGAAAATATATTTCTATTAAAAATGCAAAGCTTAATAGTTATTATTAGCAATTAGTAATAATTCTTAATAAATAATTAAATAAATATCTGTAAAATTTATATACTTTCTCATTTAAAAAAAGAGGTGGTAAACTTTAAAATTTAATAAAAAACTTAAGGGGTTAACAATGGGTTTTAAGCAGGTTGATGTTTCAAATAAATTTGAGACTATTAGAACAGCTATAGCTACAGGGAAGATATATTTATCAAAGGAAAGTATAGAGCTGATAAAAAATAAACAAGTACCAAAAGGTGATGTTTTATCTGCATCAGAGATAGCAGGTATATACGGTGCAAAGAAGACAGCTGAGATTTTGCCATTTTGTCATAACATACCTATAGACCAAGTGATAATAAAAGCAGAGTTAGAGGAAGATGGAGTTGTAATAACTGCAGAAGTTAAAAACGTTGCAAGAACAGGAGTTGAGATGGAAGCCCTTACAGCAGTTTCTACAGCATTACTTAACGTTTACGATATGTTAAAAGCATTTGATAAAAATATGGTTATAGGAGACATAAAGCTAGTTAAAAAGAAAGGTGGCAAGTCTGATTATGCAGAGGATTTATCAGGGTTAAAGTGTGCAGTTATTACATTAAGTGATAGTTGTGCTAAAGGTGAAGCGGAAGACAAAAGCGGAAAAACAGCTATAAAGCTTATAGAAGATGAATTTAATGGAAAAGTTGTTTATTACAAAGTTATACCTGATGAAAGAGAGTTGTTAAAGAAAGAATTTTTAGATTTAAAAGATAAAGTTGATATTATCTTTACGACAGGAGGAACAGGTTTCAGTAAAAGAGATATTACACCAGAAACTACTAAAGAAGTTATAGAGAAAGAAATGATAGGCTTTGCAGAAGCTATGAGGATAATCGGTATTAAATTTACTCCAAAATCTCTACTGTCTAGGGGAGTATGCGGAATTATAGGCGACCATACATTGATAATAAACCTGCCCGGTAGCAGAGGCGGAGTAAAGGATAATATAACAATGATAGCTCCACTTTTAAAACATGCCATAAGAATGGCTAAAGGAGAGAAAAAACATTAAAATTTTTCCTTTCTTTCTTTTAATTTATCTTTCTTTTAATCTGTATGTGGAATTATATTGTAAAGTTTATCAGCTAGATTTATTATTTCGTTATACTCTTTCAATTTTAGTTTTAAATATGGTGGAATACTACTTTCTCCATTGTAAGCTCCAGCAAACGCACCAGCCAACAACCCTATAGCGTCAGTGTCTCCTCCAAACTCTCCATAACTATTTGCACCATTAATAATAACTTCTTCAGTATTACGTGGAGATTTTAAAAATATGAATAATGCCAATGAAAAACTTTCCAACGCGTAAGAACCATTACCTATTTGGAATATTGCATCTTCGTAAGATACATTTTCATCTAATAATTTTTCCACAAGATTTAAATAATTTTTTGTGTCGTTTATAGATGAATAATCTCTTAAATAATTGAAAAACTGTTTGTATTCGTCTTCCAGCTCAAACTCGTCTCTTATTAAAGAAGATATTATAACTGCTATTAATGATGCTACATCTAAAACAACTTCGTTTTTATAAGTCAAACTTACAATAGACATCGCAACTTCAGATGCTAACTGTGGTCTGAGATAGTAATACATACCTAAAGGTATTGATTGTAAAGCTCCCTCTATACTACTACCGCCCCTCTCTATATCAAAACCATTTTTAATTGAGTTTAACGCATATATCATATGGCTATCTAAATAGTTATGGCTCTTTTCATCTTCAGCAAATTTTAAAAATTTATCTACAATATGCTTTAAATCAGGTATTTTTTTCTCTATTAATGCCTCTGTTATAAGTTTAACAATCTGAAACTCTGAGCTAGTTTCTCCCCTTTCTTGAAAACAGGCAGGAGATTTAGGATGTGGTTTTAGTAAAAATCTAACCTTATCACCGTAATATTTATTAACCTCTTCTTTCGTTAACTCTTCAACACACATTCCCAAACTATCACCTACCGCACTACCTACCAAAACACCTCTAAATTTATCTTTTATAATCTCTTCCATCTATTTACTACCTTTATATTTTGTTTTTTCATAAAAACAGTAAATTCTCTGTAATGTGGTTATTATACTACCTACCGCAATGATTAAAACAGCTAAAATTGGTATCTGTAAAAATGTAAATATTATAAGTAATATAGACCTTTCTGCCCTTTCAAGTATTCCAACTGAACATTTATAACCTAATCCTTCTGCCCTAGCCCTTGTATAACTTACCATAAATGAACCGACTATTGCCACAAGTATTAAAAGTAAAAATAGGTTATTATTTTTGTAAAGTAAAGCTAAAGCTAATAACGGCAGAAAATCGGACACTCTGTCAATAACCGAGTCAAGAAATGCTCCAAATTTGGACACTTTACCAAATCTTCTAGCTAAAGCTCCGTCTAAAGCATCACATAGATTTCCAATCGTTAAAAATATCCCTGCAAGAATAAATTTTTCTAGAAATAAAAAGTATGAACCTATAGCAACAAATATAACTCCAGATACTGTTAAAAGATTGGGAGATACATTTATCTTATTTAAAATCTCAACAATTGGATATATCTTTTCCTCAAAGACTGGCTTTATCTGTTTTATAATATCACTCAAAATTGTCTCCAAATAACGATGTTTAAGACTGTAAATATTATAAGCTAGATGATTACTTTATTAAATTTATATTTCCCACAATGCAGTGGATAGATATTTTTCTCCACCGTCAGGACAGATAAAAACAATAACTCCTTTTTCTATCTCCCTTGCTATCTGTATAGCCGCTTCAAACGCCGCCCCGGAAGATTGTCCTACAAATATACCGTCTTTCTGTGCCAATTCCCTAGCCCTTTGATAAGATATATCTGTTCCTATAAACATTGTCCTGTCAAGTCTGTTTTCATCAAATATTCCCGGTTTTATAGATGTTTCTATATACTTTAGACCTTCTATTCCGTGGAATGGGCTGTCAGGTTGAACACCTATAACCTGAATATCAGGATTATAAATTTTTAACCTTCTTCCTGTTCCCATTATAGTACCACCTGTCCCAATTCCTGCTATGAAATGTGTAATTTTTCCTTCTGTCTGCTCCCAAATCTCTACACCTGTAGAGTAAAAATGTGCCTTCCAGTTGGAGTTATTGTTATATTGGTCAATATAAAAATATTTATTAGGATACTTCTCTACTAACTTTCTAACAAACTTAATAGCTCCATCTGTGCTCTCTAAAGGGTTAGTAAAGTATATCTTTGCACCGAATGCTTGGATTATCTTTTTTCTCTCCTCACTTACATTTGACGGCATAGCTAACTCAACTTTATAACCTAAAGCTGTGCCAACCATTGCCAGCGCTATACCTGTATTTCCAGAGGTTGCATCTAATATAATCTTGTCTTTAGTTAATTTACCTTCCCTTATGGCATCTAAAATCATTCTGGTTGCAGGTCTATCCTTAACAGAACCTCCCGGGTTAAAGCCTTCCAATTTTGCATATATTTTTACATCTTTTTCTTTTATATCATCAGGTAAAGCCTCTTTTATCTCAACTAACGGTGTATTCCCTACCAGCTCTAAAATGGATTTTCTTCTCTTTCTAATGTTTTCATCGTGTTCACCAAGTATCCACATAAGCTCACCTAACAGATTTTTTAAATTAGAAAAGATTTTATACTAATAACTAAAAGGATTGAAGGTTAAAGGAAAAGACCGCCTAAGTTATAAACGATAAACGCAACAATCCAAGCTGTTATTAAACTTATAAGTATAGACAGTCCAGCCCATTTAAAACTGTTAAGCTCCTGTTTTATTGCAAAAACTGTTGCCATACAAGGTGTATAAAGTAGTAAAAACACTAAGAATGATAATGCAGATATAGGTGTAAATGATTTCCTAACTGCATTTATTAGAGAGTTGTTAATATCTCTTTCCTCTGTTTCAATATCCCCAATTATATTAGGATTTAATATTTTTGGAACAGCTTCTATTACATCAATAACAGCGTTAATAAAACCTTTTACAGCTATATTATTAAAATCTTCAAAGGATGGTTTTTTAGGAATTTCTTTTTTTAATTCTTCTGCGTATATATTTCCCATAGTTGCTATTACAACCTCTTTAGCAACAAAACCAGATATTAAAGAACCTGTAGCCTGCCAATTTCCGAAACCTAGAGGTTCAAAAACAGGTGCTATACCTGAACTGATTTTACCAAAAAGACTGTCTTCCAGTTTTTTAACTCCAAAAGGTATATGTAGTAAGAACCATATTACAATTGAGGTAGCTAGTATAAAACTTCCTGCGTCCTTTATAAAGGCTTTTGTCTTTATCCAAGAGTATTTAAGTATATACTTTAATGAAGGTAGCCTATAAGGTGGAAGCTCAAGTATAAAATGGTCTGATTTTTCTTTTATAACAAATTTTTGGAGTAAAAACGCAACCAACCCTGCAACAAAAATCCCTAATAGATATAAGAACATTATCACCAATGCTTTATGATTTGCAAAAAATATAGTTGTGAAGAAAACGAAAACTGTAAGTCTCGCTCCACAGGACATAAAGGGTATTAGTAAGACTGTTAATACTTTAAGTTTATAGTTTTCTATCGTTCTAGTTGAGTAAACGGCAGGAACATTACATCCAAAGCCTAAAATTAAAGGTATAAAAGATTTACCACTTAGACCAAAAATAGACATTATCCTATCCATAAGGAATGCAACTCTTGACATATAGCCACTTTCTTCAAGGAATGCCATAAACATATATAAGATAAACAGGACTGGAATAAAGACTAGAACGAAACCAACACCTGTTATAATTCCGTCCAGTATTAAAGATTTAAACCATTCTGATAGACCTAAATCTGTCAAAATATGGTATGCAAAAGGTATTATTAGATTTGATATTAAGCTATCTAGCCAATCTACAAATGGAGTTGATAACTGAAAGGTTGCATTGAACATAATGAGAATTATTAAAAGAAATATTGGAAAGCCTAAATATTTGTTTAAGAAGAGCTTATCCAGTTTTAAAGTTAGGTTGATTATATCTTCTTCACTTTTCTTTTTAACTACAGATTTGTATATACCAATCACTACAGAGTATCTAGCCTCAATAATTATCGTTGAAATATCTTTTTTGAATAAATCTTCCAAATACTTCCTAGATTTTTCAACTTCCTTAAGAACAGTTTGATTAATCTCCATATTTATAAAAAATAAATTTCCTTCCAGTAATGAAAGGATTAAAAATCTCTTTGGATACTTTTCTAAAAGCTCAGGTTGATGTTCTTTAATAATTTTCTCTAATCTGTCTATTTCATTCTCTATCTCATCTTTATACTTAATCTCACATTTTTTAGGTAATCCCCTCTCGTAAATATCTATAGCTTTGTCTAAAACCTTAAAAATTCCCTCTTTCTTCTTAGCAGAAATAGGTATTGCAGGGGAACATAAAAGTTTAGCCAATCTCTGATAATTAACTATTAGACCTTTTTCCTTTGCTTCATCACACATATTTAAGGCAAGAACTAAAGGAATTTCCATCTCTATAAGCTGTAAGGTTAGATAGAGATTTCTCTCTAGATTTGTAATATCTAAGATATTAATAACTACATCAGGTTTTTCATTGATTATATAATCAACTGTGATTTTTTCCTCTGCTACATTGTTGGATAAACTGTAAACTCCCGGTAAGTCTATCAGATATATCTCATATCCTCTATACTCAAATATTGCCTCTTTTTTTTCTACAGTAACACCACTCCAATTACCTATATGTAGATTTGTCCCTGCTATTCCATTTATAAATGTTGTCTTTCCAGTGTTAGGATTACCAACAACCGCTATTTTTATTCTTTTCATATTAGCTCCCTATTTTTATTAAAACTCAATCTCAATAATCAGTATTTAAAGAAAAGTCTAAAACCGTAAACTAACCTTTCCCTTTCTTCTTTAAGAAACTGAATATCTGTAGAAAAACTTATTTGTTTATTAAAATTATATTTATGATAAAACTCAACAACTTTAACATTATCATTATCAGGATTATTATACATAAAGCCGTATCCCAGTCCTATATTACCAAACTGATTAAAATCTAAAGACACTCCGAAGCTTTTGAAATTTTTAAAGTCTGTGTTGTTTTTGCCATATCTAAAGAAAAATCCTAAGTTTTTATATGTATAATCTGCAGATATACCTATTCCTTTAACTTCTGAAGAACCGAACAGATAGTAATAGTATGGTCTTAAGTTTAGATTGTTTAAAGATAAATCCATCTCAAATATTCCCACATTTCCACTGTCAGGTTTATTTCTCATATACAAAATATCAGTTGATAGATAGTTATTAAATCTAATATTCAGATTTACACCAAGATTATAAGAGGGAAGTAAAGCTATTGGATTATTAACTAAAACTGGATTTAAAAATTGTATATGCTCATCATTTGCATACTCATTACTATCAATAAAAGATGTACTGTCTATAATACCAAAGGATAAATTTATAAAATCATTATTAAATTGGTAAAAAGCCTCTAATAAATACTTTCTACCTGTCCCATTTATATCCCTTAAATCATCTTCCAAATCGTCTGCAGTGGAAGTTATAGAATATCCTAATCTTTTCAGTTTTTTATTTAGACCGTTGCCAAATGATACTCCTGTATGAACAAAAATAAGATTGTTTGGATTGAAGTTATAACTGAAAAATATGTGTATTGAGTTATATATAGTTGAGTAATCTCTAATAGCTTGAAATACTGATACATTTGTAAAATCAATTTTATGTTTATGTTCTTCGTGTTCCTTTATAAAGGGCTTTTCTATCTCTTGGGCAGTTGCCAGTTTTGATGCTACAAGGAGAAGGGCTAATATTTTCTTCATATCCACCTCTTATTAATGAGATTGAGTTTCAATTTTATAAAAAGTTGTATCCCAAAAAAAGAGAAAAATCAATAAGATTTAATACATAAGAAAAAAGCAGTTTATCCTTACCATCTTTAACATTAAATTTAGAAATAAATAATAAAAAAAATAGGTTTTGTAGTTATGTTTAAACAAAACAGATTAGCTCTATTAAAAGCTGTGAGATTTTGTAAAGGAAACCTAAAGTTTATAAGTTTGTTAATACTGATTATATCTATAATAGCCAATTTTAATTTTATCCTAGGTATGTTTTTAATTGTGTCTATGTTAGGAAGTTTAGCATTTTTCCTAAGGGATACAGAGTTAATATCTGAAATAAAAGTTAAAAAAGAGTTAAATTTTAACAATCTGAAAAATTATATACTCTACGGACTATCATTTGGTGTTCTGTTCAGCGTTGTAGTCATTCTAATTTTTTTAATAATTTTCCTATTTGCAGGATTTATAACTTTTATTTTCTATATTCTGAATATATACAGACTTGAGAATAGCTCCTTTCCCGTTTATTTTATCCTTTCCTTTATAATTGCATTTTTTATAGTAATGCTTTTATTAATACCTTTTCATATCCTATTACCTAGGTATATAAACTTTATACTTTCATCAATAACTCCTAAAGAAGTGTTAAAGATAAATAAAAATCTCCTGACAAAAATGTTTTGGAGAGAAACATTTGATTATATTAGTAAAAAGGAGTATATATTTTTATCTTCAGTATGGATAAGTATATCTTTCCTATTAATCGTTTTAACATTCTTAGCTCTGTTTCTTTACAGACAGGGTTTACTTTTCATTTTTGAATATATACCTGTATATCCCAAGATTTTTAATATAATTTTAAATACATCTTCAACATTTATCCTTTACTACGTTATATGTTTCACATTTATATATCTGATATACATATCCAACATAATTAAAAGGAGAGTAATGACCCGTTAGAGTTCAATTTAAGAATTGATTTTAAATTTCCCCATACTGTAGTATTTTTTTTCCCTCATTTCTAAAAGTTTATCTACAGGTATGTTAGTTAGCTCTTTTAGTGTAGTTTTAATATATCTCTTTAGTGTCCTAAATATTTTTTTCGGTTGGAGATGAGCTCCACCTCTCGGCTCAGGAACAATACAGTCTATAATTCCTAATTCTTTTAAATCTCTTGCGGTGATTTTTAAACTTTCCGCCGCCTCAGGAGCTTTCTCCCTAGACTTAAACAGTATAGCGGCACAACCTTCAGGTGATATGACAGAATAGATTGAGTTTTCTAACATTAAAACTCTGTCTGCAACACCTAAAGCTAAAGCTCCACCACTTCCCCCCTCTCCAATAATTATTGCTATCGTAGGTGTTTTTAGTGATGCCATAGTTAATATACTCTCTGCTATTGCTTGAGATTGTCCCCTTTCCTCTGCACCTATTCCGGGGAATGCTCCCGGTGTGTCTATAAAAGTTATTACAGGTCTTTTAAACTTTTCTGCCAACTTCATCAACCTTATAGCCTTCCTGTATCCTTCAGGATGGGGCATACCAAAATTTCTAATCTTTCTTTCTTCCGTTTTTTTCCCTTTTTCGTGTCCAATAACCATAACGGGAGTATCCTCAAAGAATGCAAAACCACCAATTATTGCTTTATCATCTCCAAATAATCTGTCTCCGTGAAGCTCTATAAAATCTGTAAATATGTTCTCAATATAATCTGATGTGTGTGGCCTCTTAGGATGTCTAGCCAGTTGAACTCTCTCCCAAGCTGTCAGGTTTTTGTTGTATTCTTTAGCCAATTCTCTATATTTCTTCCTTAGCTCTATCAACTTATTAAAATTTTTTTTATTACCTTTCCTTATCTCTTCCTTTATTAAGGCTATCTGCTCTGAAAGTTTGTTCAATTCCTGCTCTAAAAGAATATTATTTCCCATAACTCAACCTTTTAAATTTTTTGATTAGACTAATATATATCTAACATATTAATCTCCCCCCTTCCACAGGTATAAAAGCTCCTGTTGTAAAGTTGGTATCTATCAAGTATTTCACCGCTTTTACTATCTCATTTTCTCCTCCCCATTTTTTTAAAACTGTCTTTTCTAGAGGCTTAAGTTTATCATCTATTTCCTCTGCAGGTAATATTGGACCCGGTAGAATTCCATTTACTAAAACGTAAGGGGCATACTCTTTGGCAAAAACTTTTGTTAATGTTAACAATCCGCCTTTAGTTATTATGTAAGGGGAAAAGTTTTTGTAAGGTCTTAAAGGTGAGTAATCTATAATATTTATAATTCTTCCGTATCTATTTTTATACATTTCCTTTCCTAATTCTTTAGATAAGAAAAAAGGTGCTTTAATATGTATAGAATAGAAAAGGTCTAATGTTTTCTCCTCAACATCATCTAAAGGTGTTTCAAAATATACAGACGCATTGTTTATTAAAATATCTATTCCTTCAAACTGATTTAAAGCATAATCTATTAATTTATAAACATCTTCAAGTTTTGTTAAATCTGCCTTAAAAATTGATGCTTTAACTCCATATTTACTAATATTTTCCTTAAGTCTTAAAGCTTCCTCTTCCGATTTATTGTAATGAATTAATATATTAAAACCTTCCTTAGCTAAACTTAACGCTAAACTTTTACCTATTCTTTTACTTGCTCCCGTTATAAGAACATTTCTACATTTCATTTTTCAACTCTTACTAAAGAAATTTTTTAGGATATTATCAGCTATTTTCTAAAAGTTTTATGAATTTAAATAGAAAGATTGATGAGATAACGAATATTATTTTATTTTTGAAACAGTTATAATTTAGAATGAATTGATAAATTTTAAGATAATATCAAGGAGGTTTTTAATATGGGAATGACTTTAACAGAAAAAATATTAGCAGAACACGCAGGAAGGGATTATGTAGAACCGGGAGAGTTAATCACAGTAAAAGTTGATTTAGCTATTGCAAATGATATAACAGCACCTTTGGCAATAAAGCAGTTGGAAAAGTATGGAATAGATAAAGTATGGGACCCGAATAAAATAGCTTTAGTTATGGACCACTTTTTTCCACCTAAAGATATACTCTCTGCACAACAGATAAAAATATCTAGAGATTGGGCTAAAAAGATGGGAATAAAAAATTATTTTGAGGGGCAGGATAGTGGTGTAATGCATACTATACTACCTGAAAAAGGTTTTATAGCACCCGGTGATTTAATAATGGGTGCTGATAGCCATACCTGTACTTACGGAGCATTGGGAGCATTTTCAACAGGTGTAGGTTCAACTGATATAGCTTATATATTTGCAACTGGTGAAACTTGGTTGAAAGTACCAGAAAGTATGAAATTTACATTCTACGGTAAAAGACAAAAATGGGTAGGTGGAAAGGATTTTGTTTTAACTGTGATAGGCAAAATAGGAGTTGATGGGGCTTTATACAGAGCTATGGAGTACCACGGAGAGGCAATTAAAGATTTACCTATAGAGGAAAGATTAACAATTACTAATATGGCAATAGAGGCAGGCGGAAAAAATGCGATAATGGAAGCTGACGAAAAGGTTTTAGAATGGCTAAAAGATAAAACTAAAAAACCATTAAGAATGATAAAAGCTGACCCTGACGCTAAATACTGCTGTGAGTATGAATTTGATGCATCAAAGATAGAGCCTGTTGTGGCAGCACCGAACTTACCTTCAAATGTAAAACCTGTATCTGAGGTTGCAGGCACACCAATAAATCAGGTGTTTATAGGTTCTTGTACAAACGGAAGAATTACAGATTTAAGAATTGCGGCACAGATATTAAAAGGCAGAAAAGTTCACCCTGATGTTAGATGTATAATTATACCTGCTTCAGATAGAACCTATAAACAGGCTTTAAAAGAAGGTTTAATTGATATTTTAGCGGATGCAGGTTGTTTAATAAGCACATCTACCTGTGGACCTTGTTTAGGTGGACATATGGGAATATTAGCTGAAGGTGAGGTTTGTGTATCAACTTCCAATAGAAACTTTACTGGAAGAATGGGACATCCAAACAGTCAGGTTTATTTAGCAGGTCCTGCTGTAGCTGCTGCTTCCGCAGTTTTAGGAAGAATAGCACATCCTGAGGAAGTGGTAGGTACAAAGGAAGAAGAACCAGTTTTAAAGTAAAAAATTAAGAGATGATTTAAAACTAGTTCCAGAAGTAGCAGTTTAGATGGGTAAAAAAATAGGTGTAATCCTTTTAAATATGGGAGGTCCTGACAGTC
>CAZEUK010000016.1:0-11399 GCA_964514535.1 uncultured Aquificales bacterium | reverse complement strand
AGATTTGATGTTGCTTACACATCAGCTTTAACTAGAGCTCAAGAGACTTTAAGAATAATCTTAGAAACGATAGGGCTACTTATCCCTGTAATAAAAGACACAGCTTTAAATGAGAGACATTATGGAGCTTTACAGGGATTAAATAAAGATAGGGCTAGGCAGAAATGGGGAGCAGATATAGTTCATCTTTGGAGAAGGAGTTATGATATACCTCCGCCTGAAGGGGAAGCTTTAAAGGACACTGCAAACAGAACAATTCCTTTCTTAGAAAGGGCTATTATGGGAGATATATACGATGGAAGAAATGTTTTAGTGGTGGCACACGGAAACTCCTTAAGGTCTATAGTTATGTATTTAGAAAATTTATCACCTGAAGAGATTGTTAAAGTAGAAATACCAACAGGAACTCCAATAGTTTACGATTTAGATGAAGAAGGAAAAGTATTAAATAAAGAGATAAGACATCTAAAATAGGGGAGAGGGAAGATGGCTTTAGTGATAGCTAATTGGAAGATGAATAAAACTGTTAAAGAAACTGAAGAGTATATTAATACCTTTAAAGATTTAGTCAAAGATATAGATAATGTTGAGATTGGAATAGCTCCTCCGTTTACATCTTTATATAAGGCAATGGAAGGCTTAAAGGATAGTAATATAAAATTAGTTGCCCAAAATATGTTTTATAAAGACAAAGGAGCTTTTACAGGGGAAATATCTCCTTTAATGTTAAAAGAGTTAAATGTTGAGTACGTTTTATTAGGACATTCTGAAAGAAGGCATATTTTTGGTGAGAAAGACGATTTAATAAATAAAAAAGTTATATCTGCAATTGAGTACGGTATTAGACCTATACTGTGTGTTGGAGAAACCTTAGAAGAGAAAGAACAGGGATTAACATTTAAAACTATAGAAAGACAGATAAGAAACGGTTTAGCAGGAGTGGAAAAGGAAGCTAATTATTTAGATATAGCCTACGAGCCTGTATGGGCAATAGGAACAGGTCAAAGTGCAAAACCTGAAGAAGCAAACAAAGTTCATAAATTTATAAAAGAGTTGTTAAACGATATATCAGGTGGTAAGTCTGAAAACACTAGAGTTTTATACGGTGGAAGTGTAAAACCGAATAACGCCAAAGGTTTAATAAAGGAAGAGTATATAGATGGCTTTCTTATAGGCTCTGCAGGTTTAGACCCACATACCCTATACGATGTAATATCTGAAATAAAATAGATTATAATTCTAATATTAAAAACATTTTAAGAGAGTTTAAAAATATGAGAATGTCCGTTTACTTTGCACCCACTTTAAAAGAAGCACCGTCAGAAGCGGAAGTACCAAGTCATAAACTTTTACTTAGGGCAGGTTATATAAGAAAACTTGCTTCAGGGATTTATGAGTACCTACCTTTAGGCTTAAGAGTTTTAAGGAAAATAGAGAACATAATAAGAAAACATATGGATGAAGCAGGGGCTTTAGAAGTTTTATTACCAATATTAACACCTGCAGAGTTATGGCAGGAAACTGGAAGATGGGATGTTTACGGAAAAGAGTTGTTTAGACTAAAGGATAGAAAAAATAGAGATTTTGCGTTAGGGCCAACCCACGAAGAAACAATAACAGATTTAGTTAGGAAAAATATTCGTTCATATAAAGACCTACCTAAAAACTTTTACCAAATACAAACAAAATTTAGAGACGAGGCTAGACCAAGGTATGGTCTGATAAGGGGTAGAGAATTTTTAATGAAAGATGCTTACTCCTTTGATGTATCGGAAGAAATGGCGGTTAAGTCTTACGAATTGATGAAAGAAACATATCACAAAATATTCTCTTCCCTTGGATTAGACTATCTTATGGTTGAGGCTGATGTTGGAGCTATAGGTGGAAAGTACTCACATGAGTTTGTTGTTAAAGTGCCAAATGGTGAAGCACACATCGTTTACTGTGAAAGTTGTGGTTATGCGGCAAATGTTGAAACTGCAAAGTATGAGTTTGAGTTAGACAAACTACCTCCTGAAGAAGAAAAACCAATTGAGAAAGTTTACACCCCTAACGTATCATCTGTTGAAGATGTGTCTAAATTTTTAAAAACAGATGTTAAAAAAATTGTTAAAACTTTAGTTTACATTTTATCAGACGGTAGGAAGGTTGCAGTTTTAATTAGGGGAGATAGGGAGCTAAACGAAACAAAATTAATAAACTACTTTAAAGTTTTAGACTGTAGATTGGCAACTTCGGAAGAACTAAAAGAGATGGGAATAGTTGAAGGTTTTGTCGGACCAATAGGTTTAGAACTGCCTGTTTACGCTGATATATCAGTAAAAGATTTAAATAACTTTGTTGTTGGTGCAAACGAAAAGGATTATCACTATATAAACGTAAACATACCCCGTGATTTTCAACCTATAGAATTTGTTGATTTTTCTACTGCTAGAGATGGAGACCCTTGCCCTGTCTGTAAAAAACCTTTAAAGGAAACTACAGGCTTAGAAGTTGGTCATATATTTCTATTAGGAACAAAGTATTCTGAAAGTATGAAAGCGTACTTTATAGATAGGGACGGTAAGGAAAAACCGATTATTATGGGATGTTATGGTATAGGTGTAAGTAGATTAATGGCTGGAGCAGTAGAACAAAATCACGATGAAAACGGTATAATATGGCCTGAAGAGATAGCACCGTTCAAACTGTTGATTTTACCTCTAAATGTGAAAGATGAAAAAATAAAAGAAAAGGCAGAGGAGATATACAAAAAAGCTTTAGACTTGGGAATTGAGGTTATAATAGACGATAGGGAAATGTCGGCAGGAGCTAAATTTAAAGACGCAGATTTAATAGGTATTCCATACAGGATAGTAATAGGTAAAAAGCTTAAAGATGGTAAAGTAGAGTTTCAAAGGAGAACTGGAGAGAAGGAAGAGATAAAAGTTGAAGATATTAATAAAATCTTAGAAAGATTAAAATAATCTCTCTTCCTTCTCTCTAAAAATTAATTTTCAGAATAAATTTTCTTAAAGTCGTTTTCTATTTCTGCAGAAAGTTTTAAAAGTTGGTAATCTGCTTCCATCTCAAAATTTTTCAAATCTTTCTCTGTGATTATACTTTTAACTTTAAAGTTTTGTTTAACGGTAGATTTTTCAACCTGTGAGTTGTCGGCAAAAACAACTGAAGTAGTTGAGATTGACAAAAATACAGCTAGTAAAACTTTTTTCATTCGTTTCTTACCTCCCCTCTATTAAAAGTAGTGATTGTTTTCAATCATCACTGTATCTTTGCTCTCTCCAAGGGTCTCCTAAGCTATGATACCCCCTTAACTCCCAAAAACCCAATCTATTTTCTCTCAAAAACTCAATACCTGCAACATGTTTTGCACTTTTCCAAGAGTATAATTTAGGCACAATCAATCTTAAAGGATAGCCGTTATCTGCAGGTATAGGTTTATCAAAAAGTTTATAGGCAAGAATAACATCTTCATCAAAGAAATACTCTATAGGTAGATTTGTTGTATAACCGTCAAGTGAGTGTATCATTACAGCCTTGGCAGTATCTTTTATTTTTACAAATTTCTTTAACTCTTTAGTCTGAAATCCTATCCATCTAACATCAGGACAACTCCATCTAGTAACACAGTGAAAATCGGCAATCAACTCAACAGGTTCAATATTTAAAATATCTTCCCAAGTTAAACTGATAGGTTTTTCAACCTCTCCAAATATTTTTAATCTATATTCATTTAAATCAATTTTAGGCGGGTCAGATATACTTAATATATGTAGTCTGTTAGACCAATACTGACCCGGTGGTAATCTATCTTTCCTTAGGTTTATAGGACTTATTATCCTTTTCATACTTCTATTTTTCTTTTTTGCAATTTTTACATATACCTGTGATAACTAGCTGGTATGACAAAGGCTTAAATCCCTTTTTCTTTAGATTTTCTTTAATCTCTATATCATTATATTCCACATCGTAAATATTTCCACATTTTACACATTTAAAATGGTAGTGGTTATCTGTTCTACCGTCAAACCTTGTAAGTTTTCCGTCAGTTATTTCTATAATCTTTCCCTCTTCCTTTAAAACTTTAAGGTTTCTGTAAACTGTTCCTAAGCTTAAGTTTGGTATGTGAGATTTTGCCCTTTCGTAAATCCACTCAGCGGTAGGATGGGTATCTGTCATTTTTAAAATATTTAATATAATCTGCCTTTGATAAGTATTTCTTCTCTTTATCTCACTACTTTTGTTCATAATAACTCCCATTATTAATAAATTCTTTAGTGATAATAAATTAATATAAAAAATTTTTGTAATGATAAAAATCAGATATTATTGGCTTTTAACTTTAGATATTAAAACCCCATCTCTAATTGGCAAAATTGTAGTATCAAAGTTATCAAACATATACTCTGTAAACTTTTTTATCCTTTCTGTCTTTTTATCAGGATTTTTTTCCAAAACCTTTCCATACCATAAAACATTATCAGCAATAATTAGGCCGTCAGAAGATAGATTATCCTTTAAACTTTCTATAGCTTCTATATATCTAGATTTTTCCAAATCTAAGAAAAGTATATCTATATTTTTGAATTCTTTAGCTATCTCTATACCATCTCCTATTTTAAATACAGCCTTTTCTATCAAATTACCTCTTTTAAAGTATTCCTTTGCAGTTTTTATATTCTCTTCCTTATAATCTGTCAAAACAACCTTTCCATCCTTCAAACCTTTTGCAAACCAGTAGGCAGAGTATCCAAACCCTGACCCTATCTCAACTACAATCTTGGGAGATTTTAAGACAGTGATAAAATACAAAAATTTACCAACTATCCTGTCAACTATTGGAAAATTCTCACTTTTAGCCTTTTCTTCCATTTCTAAAATAATATCATCTACATCTATTAATCCTTTTACATAATTTTCTATCTCAGGATGATTTATATAAATCATTAATTCCCTCTTAAATACTTTTTTTCTAACTCTTTTAATAGATTTATATCTAATCTTTCGTCTTTATTATCTATCCTAATAAATGGGTAAAAATTGTATTTATCAAATATTGGAAAATTATTTAAATTATCATTTTTATACTCATCAAATAAAAAATTATCTTTAAGCTTAATAGAGCAAAAAAGGATTAAGAGTATACTCTCGTTGAAACTATCTGCAAGTTGAAACCATTTTACAGCTTCAGTGTAATGTCTCTCTAAAATATGTTTACAGCCTCTAAAAAAATTTTTAATTTCATTCTCTTCACAATTTTTTATCAATAACTCTATATCTTCAGTCGTTAAATCATTACCGTTTCTTAGAGCTTTGAAAACAAGTTTTAAAACCTTTAATTCTTTATTTACCATTAATTTCCTTTTCTTTACTTAAGTCTTTTAAAAATTTTATCTGATAATCTGTGTGTGGATAAAATCCCTTTTCCATAACTTTATTTAAAGCTTCCTCATAATCTAAACCTTTATAAATCAGATAACCTGCTAAAAATGTACCACTTCTAGCCTGACCGTATTTACAGTGAACAACAACCTTTTTACCTTGATTTATTAACTCGTCTATATAATCGTAAACAGCTAAAAACTCCTCGGCAGGTATAGGGTCTGCCATTGAGAAAGGAATTCTAATAACAGAGAAACCTTGCTTTTTCTCTTCTTCTGCTAAATTCTTTCCATACTCTCCATTCAATAGATTTATTATCGTATCAACATTTTCCTTTTTCCATAAATCTAACTCTTCAGGTTCAGGAGCTCTGCTACCTCCTAAATTTTCTAAAATCCATCTAATCATCTCTTTACCTACAAAATTTAAGATTAATAATACTAAATTTAATTATAAAAGATTAAAAGTGAAATGTTTTTTGTTAAATATTATTGACGATTTTAAACACAAATTTTATATTTGGTAATGAAAACCAATTTTTACGGTAAGGTTATCATTATGTCTATTGTAAAGAAAACAATATCTTTACCAGAAGATTTGTATAGAGAAGCAAAAAATATCTCTGATAATTTTAGCAAGGTAGTAAAAGAAGCATTATCAGAGTATATTGAGAAGAGAAAGATTGAAAATATCCTTTCCACTGCAGGTAGTTTAAAGGATTTTAAGGAAACAGGCGTTGAATATGTAGATAAGATAAGGAAAGAAGATACATCCATAGAAGAAAAAAGAATAAAAGAGATATAAATTGGCTGATAAAATCCAGAACTAAATCTTTTATCTGATTTTTCTAAAAATTTATTAAAAAATTAATCCTATAACTAAACATCTATCAAAATTCATATAATTCATTTTATTACTTTGCTAACATTAAATTTTAATTAAAAACACAAAAGGAAAGCTTTTGTTATGGATATAGAGCTTTTTGGATTGGAGCAAGATTTAAAAGCTGAAGGGGAAAAAGTAAAAAAATACTATGAAGAGTATTTAGAGATAAATAAACTTTTAGGTGTTGATGAGAATAAGTACGACAGTCTTTTATTAGAGTATGGAACGGAGGATTTAAAGTACTCGTTAAGTCTTATGACAAACAGTTTAAGGAATGTAGAGAAAAAAGGCTATAAAGTTATAGACCCTATTTTTGACGGTTTAAGGTCAAGTGGGGAGTTTAGTCTTGGAATTTTTATAGCAAATAGAATTATTGAAAAATATAAAGAGTATGAGCCTAACTCTGCGGAAAGTTATTTAATTAGATTACATACATTAAAAAACGCTATAGATTTGTTATCTATAAAAAACGATAAACTTTATTACTTAAAATATTTAACTGAGTTCATTGACGAACTTTATAAATTTATAAAAATCTATCCTAGCTATTTAGAAGAAATCTATATATTGGGGACAAATTTTTACAGTTTTCTTTATATCTACAGTCTTACAATTGAAGATAATGTAGAGAAAGCATTAGGTTTTATTATTAAACTGTACAATCTAAGAAAAAGAATGTTTGAAAAAGGTATATTAAAGTATCCTTACGAACATAACATTTATTACTTGATTAATATAATCCTTGTATATTTTAGAATTAACGATGAATTAGTTAAACTGTCTATAGACATTTATGAGTATATAAATGATTTAGAAAATGAATTAAGAACAATTAAAAATTTTATAGAAAAGGCTCAAAAATACAGAATTATATTAAGTGATGATTTGAAAAAGTATATAAATGAAGTTTTAGCCACATTATACTCTGTCGGTTTTGAAGAGGAGTACAATAGGCTAGTCTCCATCTTTCCAGATATTTTAACTAAATATCACAGGTTAATCATAAAACTGTATGAAATTGATAGATTGGAAAGTTTTGAAGCTGTTGAAAAGTTGGAAAAAATAAAAGAGGAAATAGATAGGGCATTTAACAATCTTTCCAAGGAGAAAAGGGAGATTATATCTTTTCTATTTTTCAATACCTATCTAAACCACATAGAAGATGAAGATACTAAAAAATTGAAAGAGATAAGGGAAGAATTGGAAAAATTAACTAAAAAGTATGACAGTTTGAATGTTATTAAAGCAAAACTTTTACTGAAATATGGAGAAAGGGATAAAGCTAAAGAAATATTAGAGAGGGAAAAGGAGAAGGCTATTATATCTGGGAATAAGGCTTTACAAAAAATCATAGATGATTATTTATCCTCTGAATTTTAAAAATGCTAAAATATTTTTTAAAAATTACCGAAAAAAATTTAAATTTATACTGTTTCTATTAAGATGGGGGGAAGATGTTAAAAATTAGATATACCATATATTTTCTCCTGTTCCTCTTTGTAGTTAACTTTGCAAATGCTTTTTCAGTTAGATACGCACTTCACGATGGATTTTTTAGGGTAGTTTTTCAAACAGACAAGGAGGTTGCTTGGAAAGAAAAGCCATATCCGAGGGATAAAATATTAGTTATCACCATTGAAGATGTTAATAAAGACGAAGTAAAAAATCTTAAAGAAACATTGGAAAAAGCTCTGAAAGATTATGTAAGTAAGATTGGCGTTATAACGAGGGGAAAGACTTTAAAGATAGTTATAAAATTTAAAAATAATGCTCCCGGTTATAAAATCTTCAGTCTTAAATCACCTTATAGAATTGTTTTAGATATAGTTATAAGTCCTGTTGGGGAAGATAAGGAAAAGGATATATACATAAGCCCTGATTTATCAAAGAGAAAAAATATAGATGTAATAGGAAGAATTATAAAGGAAAGAAGTAATATCCATAATAAAAGAGTAGTAAAAAAAAGAAGTATTAAATCTGTAAAAGTAGCTAAGAGGAAATTTTTCAAACATAAGCTAAAGGCTGTAAGAAAGAGAAAAAGAAAGATTGTTGTTGTGTTAGACCCGGGACACGGTGGAAAAGACCCGGGAGCTACGGCAAATGGATTAAAGGAAAAGGATGTTACTTTAAAAATTGCTAAAAGAATAAAAACCTATTTAGAGAGAGATGGAAGGTTTAAAGTTTATCTAACTAGAAACGGTGATAAATTTGTACCACTTTACAAAAGAAGTTTATTTGCTATAAAGAAAAATGCAGATATTTTTATAAGTATTCACTGTAATGCTTTACCGTCAAACAAAAGTTTCACAGGAACATATGTTTACACTCTCAACTTAAGAGGTGCAAGGTCTAAAATGGCTAAGATTGTTGAAAGTAGGGAGAATAAAATAGTTATGAGATATATAAAAGTTAGTGGAAATAGCTATGTTAATAGGATTGTTGCAGATTTGGCTGTAAGCTCAACTATGGTTGAAGGTAGGAAGTTTGCTAAACATTTAAAAAAACATCTGAGAAGAATAACAAGATTTAGAAAGATAGACAGTGCAAACTTTGCAGTATTAAAAACACCGGGTATCCCTTCAGTTCTAATAGAAACATTATTTATAACAAGTCCTAGAGATGCTAACAGATTGAAAAGCTGGAAATTTAGGGATAAATTCAGTTATTCTGTATATAGAGCAATAGTAGATTACTTTTTCTAAAAGGAGATAGATGGCAGATAGGGAAGATTTAGTTATTGTAGGAAAATTACGCAGAACACATGGTCTTAAGGGAAATTTAAAAGTAGAAATATACCCACCAAACTTTGAGATGCCGGAGAAAGTTTATATTAAAGATAGAAATGGTAATTTTAAAGAATTGGAAGTTTTAAACTATTCAGAAGATAAAGGTTTAATTAGATTTAAAGGATACGAAAATATAGACAAGGCAAAAACCTTAACGAATAAGTATATATACACAGAGGAAAAAAATTTACCTGAACTTGAAGAAGATGAGTTTTACATCTATCAATTGAAAGGTAAAGAAGTCTTCTTCAATGGAAAGCGTATAGGAAAAGTTATTGAGGTAGATGATAGACTGTTTATAGCAAATCTGATAATCAAATGTGCAGACGGAAAGGTTAGAAATTTACCATTTTTAAATGTTTTTGTAAAAAAAATTGATGATAAAAACAACAGAATAGAGGTAGAGCCACCGGAAGGCTGGCTCAGTATTTAATCTGATTTTTAACATTGTATAGATATAAAAATAACTTTATATTTGAATTAAATTCTTTTCTTATCTCTACGGAGCTTAAATGGGAATAAGCCCAGAAACTATAGAAGAAGTCTTAAAAACGGCAAATGTATATGATGTAATATCAGAGTATCTAAATCTAAAAAAGACAGGGGTAAATTATTCAACTTTATGTCCATTCCATACAGAAAAAACACCGTCTTTTATAGTATCCCCATCAAAAAATATATGGAAATGTTTTGGCTGTGGGAAGTCAGGCAACAGTGTTAAATTTTTAATGGAATATAAAGGATTATCTTACACAGAGGCTATAAAGGAACTAGCTAATAAGTATGGCATACCGATTAAGTATGTTGGAAATGTTGAAGAGGATAAGGAAAGGACAGGACTATACGCTGTAATAGAGAAGGTAAAAGAGTTTTATATAGATAACTTAAAAAAATCTAAGGAAGCTAGAAAATATTTAAACGAAAGAGGTATCTTATCAAAAACCATCTCAACATTTTCATTAGGCTACTCACCAAAGGATGTTAAAGAGTTATTAAGATTTGCTGAAAAGGAAAATATAAAACTGGAAGATTTGGAAAAGATAGGTGTTATAACAAGGTCTATTGATGGGTCTGTAAAGGATAGATTTAGAGGCAGAGTTATTTTTCCAATTAGAGACCATTTAGGTAGATTGGTAGCCTTTGGCGGAAGAATTTTACCCAGTGAAAATAAAAACTTACCTAAATATTTAAACTCACCTGAAACTAAGATTTACAACAAAAGTAAAGTTTTATACGGTTTCTATGAAGCAAAGGATTATCTAAGGGAGAAAAAAACAGTAATTTTAGTTGAAGGTTATTTTGATTTGTTATCAATGTATCAAATAGGTTTTAAAAATGTTGTTGCAACTTTAGGAACATCTCTAACTGTAGAGCATGGAAAGTTATTAAAAAAGTTTGTAGATAGAGCCATTCTTATGTTTGATAACGATAAGGCTGGGAAAGAAGCTGTTATTAGAGCTAGTAAGATTTTACTCTCTTACGATATAGAAATTTATTACTGTCCATTAACTGATAAAGACCCTGATGAGCTTGCGAAAAGAGGAATAAAAGAGGTAAAAAAATATCTTGAAAATTCTACCGACATTTTTGATTTTCTACTTGCAAATTTCAAAAAAAAGACTGATATTAAAGAAAGACAAAAGATTTTAAAGCTCTACTTAGAGCTGGCATCATACATACCAGATAGGGCAAAAGTAGGATTATTAATAGATAAACTATCAAAAGAAACTGGAATAGGTAAAGAATATCTAAAAGTAAACTCCCAAAATTTAAAAGAAAAAATAGAAAATAAAAAAGAAGGGGGTAAAATACGCGAAAAGTTGAGTTACAACGAAATTATAGTTTTGAAGGCTTTAATAGAGCATAAAGATTATTTATTGAAAAAATTTGATAAATATGATAAAATAAAAGTTTCCGAGTATTTTGAAGCTCTATTAAACAGTATTATAAATAATCAAATTGAAGAAGATGTAATCAAAGAAATTAAATCTTACGATGTTCCCAGCGACCCTGACACAGCAATAAATATACTTGAAAGTATGTATTACAAATGGCTGAAAAATGAGTTAGAGCTTGAGCTAGCTTACAACAGAGATAATCTAAAAAATTCAGATAAGGAGGCTGAGAATAAAATTTTAGAAAAATTAATAAATCTTAGATTGATTACAAATAAATTTTATAAAGGAGGAGTTGTGAATGATACATGAAAAGGATGAAGTAAGAAAGATTATTATGATTGCAAAGGAGAAGGGGTATATAACTTACAAAGAATTGGAAGAAATATTAGACGAAGATACTCTCATGTCTGAGGAAGAGTTAGAAAAATTAATAGATTATTTAAGTGAA
>CAZEUK010000015.1:0-11659 GCA_964514535.1 uncultured Aquificales bacterium | reverse complement strand
TTGGAGAAGCAGTTGAGAGATAAACTTAAGAATTTAATTTTAGAGAGAGCTTTAAAGGTTGCAGATGAACCTGTTTTTAGACTAAGTTCAGGTAAGCTCAGTACATATTATATAGATTTAAGAACAATAACCCTTGACCCTGAAGGTGGCTATATAATAGGCAATTTAATATTTGACAAAATTAAAGATACAGAAGCTACGGCAATAGGTGGATTAACTCTAGGAGCTGACCCTATAGCCTATTCAACATCTTTAATTGCATATCTAAACAAAAGAAATATAAAACCATTCGTTGTTAGGAAAGAGCCTAAAGGGTACGGAACGAAAAAACAGATAGAAGGTAATGTTAACGAAGGAGAAAAAGTTTTTATAGTTGATGATGTTATAACAACAGGTGGTTCTGCATTGAAGGCAGTTAGAGTTGCAAAAGAGCATAACTTAAAAGTTTTAGGAGTTATAGCTATCGTTGATAGGGAGGAAGGTGGAGAGGAGAATATAAGAAAAGAAGGTTTAGATTTCTATCCTATCTTTAAAATATCAGAACTACTAACGGCAAAAAAAGGTGTATAAGATGGAGAAAAAAATAGAGAAAGTAAATAGGATAAAGGGAGAGCTAAGAGTACCTTCCGATAAATCTATATCCCACAGGTCAATAATCCTGCCATCTTTAGCTGAAGGTAAAAGTATAGTTAAAAACTTCTTAAAATCAGGTGATACTTTAACAACTTTAAACTGTTATAAACAATTAGGTGTAAGGATTGAAGAGAAAAACGAAGTTTTAGAAATAGAAGGGGTAGGTTTAAAAGGTTTAAAAGAGCCTAATGATGTTTTAGATATGGGGAATTCTGGAACTACAACAAGATTAACACTTGGGGTTCTGGCAGGACAAAATTTATTTGCAACTTTAACAGGGGACAACTCTTTAAGAAACAGACCTATGAAAAGGGTAAAAGACCCGCTTACACAGATGGGAGCTTTTATAGATGGAAGGGAAAATGGAAATAAACTTCCGTTAGCTATAAGAGGCGGAAATCTAAAAGGAATATCATTTTTTAATAAAAAATCTTCTGCACAGGTAAAATCTGCAATTCTATTAGCAGGTCTAAATGCAAATGGTAAAACAGAGATTGAAGAGCCTGTAAAATCAAGAAATCATACGGAAAAGTTATTAAAGGCCATGGGTGTAAATCTAAAGATTGAAGAAAAAGACAATTACAAAGTTATACTTGATGGTAATGTTGAAAAGTTAAATCCTATAGAAATAGATGTTCCTGCTGACCCATCATCTGCCGCATTTTTCGTAGCTGCTGCAGTTATAGTTCCAAACTCTGAAATATTGCTGAAGGATGTTTTAGTAAATCCTACAAGGGACGGATTTTTTAGAAAATTAAAGGATATGGGAGCTAACATTGAGTATCTTAATTTAAGAGAAAAGGCAGGGGAAGAAGTTGCAGATATATATGTAAAATACACACCTGATTTAAAAGGTATAAAAATAACTAAAGTTGATGTACCATCTATGATAGATGAGCTTCCATTGCTTATGTTAATTGCAACACAGGCTGAAGGTGAGACCACTATAACGGGAGCTGAAGAGTTAAGGGTAAAGGAAAGTGATAGGATTAAGGCAGTAGTTGAGAATTTAAAAAATATAGGTGTGGAAATAGAAGAATTGGAAGATGGGGCTATTATAAGAGGAAAACAAAAAATAAAAGGTGGAACTGTTGACAGTTTTAATGACCACAGAATAGCTATGGGTTTCAGTATTTTAGGATTGATTGCTGAAGATGGGATAACAATAAAAAATGCAGAATGTGTTTTCATATCTTATCCAGAGTTTTACGAGCATTTAGAAAAAGTTGTAGAAGTTTAACTTCTTTCTCTTCTTATGCTGTCTTTAAGAGATGATATTTTTTTCTTAAGAAGAGCTTATGAAGAGGCTGTAAAGTCATATCAATTAGATGAAGTTCCAATTGGAGCTGTATTGGTAAAAGACAACCAAATTATAGGGAAAGGTTTTAATAGTAGGATAACTGAAAAAAATCCACTACATCATGCAGAAATTGTTGCAATAAAGGAAGCGTCTAGAAATATAAATAATTGGAGATTGGACAATACAACGATTTACATAACACTAGAGCCTTGTCTTATGTGTTTGGGAGCAATTCTACAATCAAGAATAAAAAGGATTGTTTACTGTTGTAAAGATTTTAAAGGTGGTGCTTTTTCTGTATGTGGAGATAGGATAAAAGACTTCCCATTCAATATAGAGGTGGATTATATACCTTTACCTGAATGTTTATATTTGCTAAAAAAATTTTTTAAAGAGAAAAGAAAAAGGAAAAGATTTTAATGTGTTGTGTTTAAAAGTTGTTCTTTTATCTGTCTTTCTATTTCCTCTGCTAATTCTTTATTTTGCATTAAAAACTCTCTAGCTTTTTCCTTGCCTTGTCCTAGTTTAATATCACCGTAAGAATACCAAGCACCACTTTTATTTATAATTCCTAACTCTGTTCCTAAATCTAAAAGCTCACCTTCCTTTGATATACCTTTACCGTATATAACATCAAACTCCGCTTCTTTGAAAGGTGGGGCAAGTTTATTTTTAACAACTTTAACTTTTACTCTGTTTCCAACCTTTTCCCCTGCATCTTTAATATCTTTCTTTCTAACCTCCAATCTCATATCTGCGAAAAACTTAATAGCTCTACCACCTGTAGTAGTTTCAGGATTTCCAAACATAACCCCTACTTTTTCTCTTATTTGATTTATTAGAATTAGAGCAGTGTTAGATTTGTTAACAACACCTTTTAAAACTCTCATAGCCTTTGACATTAATCTAGCGTGTAATCCTACATTAAAATCTTCCAAATCACCTTCCAACTCTGCCTTTGGTACTAAAGCGGCAACACTGTCTATAACAACAACATCTATAACACCACTTCTTATTAAAGTCTCTGCTATTTCAAGAGCCTGTTCCCCATAATCAGGTTGGGATATTATTAAATCTTCAAGTTTAACACCTATTGCCTTTGCGTATTTTGGGTCAAATGCGTGTTCTGCGTCTATAAAAACTGCCTTACCGCCCCTTTTTTGAGCCTCTGCTATTATATGTAATGTTAAAGTTGTTTTTCCTGAGCTTTCAGGTCCATAAATCTCTGTAATTCTTCCTCTAGGAATTCCACCTATACCTGTAGCTATATCTAAAGAGATTGAGCCTGATGGTATTGTATCAACAGTGTTTACCGCTTCAGAAGAAAATTTCATTATAGAGCCTTTCCCAAACTTTCTCTCTATTTGAGCCAAAGTGCTTTCTAAAATGGAGTTTTTGTACTCAACTTCCTCAGACATAAATACGAAAACCTCCTTTATTTGATAATTGGAAAAAATTTTTTACCATTAAAATTATAAAATATCAGTTCATATCAAGCAATTATTATGCAAAACTTTATATTATATAATATTTTTACTAATTTAAAAATGATATGATAAAAAACATTTGAATAATTAACTTAATTATCGGCAAAAATCTTCTATGAAAATTATGATAATAAATAAGCTAATAAAATATATGAAAAAATTTTTTAATTTCAAATTTTTTGCAAGTAATTAAATTAAAACTCTACCTCAAGTATATATCGTAAAGTTTCCTTTTTATTCTTTCCTTTAAAGGTAATCTCTTCTCAGCCTCTTTTATTAATGCATTAATTTCTTCTTTCCTTCTTTGATAGCTTTCAAAATCAAGTTTTCCTTCTACAAATGTGTTCTCTAATACTCTATCCTCAAATTCTAGATACTCTAAAGCCCTTTTGTAGTCTTTGTTATCTATACATATCTTAGCCGCCTTTCTAAACACATCTTCATACTTTGGATTGATTTTTAAATTGTAATCAATGGTTAATCCTTCTATAAATAAATCAGCTGCTTTTAGAATATCTCCAGATTTTTCAAGTTCATCTTCAGCCATTTTAAAGAACACTCTAGCCATCTCTGTAAAGAATTTTTTCTCTTCAGGCATTAGAATAGTTGCATTTTTAAAATCTGTTAAAGCTTTTTTATACTCTCCTATAGCTTCATAAGATTTTGCCCTGTAATAGTAAGCATCAACTAAATATTTATTTAATTCTAAAGCCTTTGAAAAATTTTTAATTGCATTTTGATAACTTTTAGCATTAAAAAATATCATTCCTAAATTAAAGTAATATTTGTAATCTCCTCCCCCTTTCACTTTATTTAAATATTCCATAGCCTTTTCATCGTTTCCCCTCTGTATCTCTATCTGTGCTAAGTATGAGTATATATCTTTAAATTTAGGATTTAACTCTACAACTTTTAAGAAATCCTTTTCTGCCTCATCTAATCTGTTAAAGTAGAGATAAACCTTTCCCCTTTCAAAATAAGCTTCCCAATAATCAGGTTTAAGATTTATCGCTTCTGAAAAGTCGGCTATTGCGTTTTCTATAACCTCATCGTTTAAATCTGTTGTAGCAACTTTACCTCTCCAGTAGTAAACATCAGGATTGTGAGGGTCTAGTTGAAGTGCATCATCCAGATAGACAATGGCCATTTCATAATTTTCCTTCTTATAGTCTTCAATAGCTTTGTTTAAGAGTTTATAGACTTCCTGTTTCTTTAAATCATCCATCTTGTTAACCTCAAGTATAAATAAAATTTTTTATGATAAAAATCAGACTTACTTATAATGATAATTGTATTTATTTTAATTTGCAAAAGGTAGTTATAAACCTTTGTAGGCTATCTCTATAGCCCTTTTTATATCTTTAAATAATGTTTCCTCTTCCTTTGGATTTCTCAACACATAGGCAGGGTGATAAGTTAACAGTAATATCTTATCCTGCCATTTTATAACCTCCCCTCTCTCCTTTGTTATTTTAACTTTTCTACCTAAAAAGGCCATTCCTGCAGTTGCACCTAATAGGCATAGAACAGACGGATTTATTATCTCTATCTGTTTTTTTAAATATGGAAAACACATCTCCATCTCTTCCAAAGTAGGTGTTCTATTACCGGGAGGCCTACATTTACAGATATTGGCTATATAGAACTCTTCCCTTCTATGTCCTGCCTTCTGTATAAGTTTGTTTAAAAGTTTCCCAGCCCTTCCAACAAACGGTTTTCCCTGTTTATCTTCCTCCTCCCCGGGTGCTTCACCTATAAACATAAGTCTTGCATTAAGATTTCCATCTCCTAAAACTGCCTGTGTTCTACTTTTATGTAAATCACATTTTGTACATACCTGTATTTCTTTATTAATTAAATCTAACATCTTCTTTTTTTCTTTTAAAATCTCTTCATTGGAAAGATATTCTTTATCTAAAATAATTTCTTCAAAACCTAATTCTTGTAAAATTTTAAGATGTTTTTTTAATTCTTCTCCGTTAAAATTTTCCATTCTGTATATCTCCAATTGTTAAAAAATCTCGGTGTGTATGTCCATATATATATCAGGGTAACTACTTTCCACAAAATTTATAACATTATTCATTATCTTTTCAGCTTGATTTTGTGTAGGTGCTACAAAAACAACTGCTATCTGTGATTTTTGCCATTTATCTAAATCTCCAACTTCAGAAACGGAAACATTAAATTTTGCCCTAACTTTTTCTTTAAAAGATTTAATGACCATCCTTTTTTCTTTTAGAGAGGAAGAATGGGGAATAAATATATCAAATAATATACTTCCTATAAACATATCTTTTCCTCACGGACAAAATTTATTGAGAGTTTAAAATGTAATCTATTAAAGCTCCGTACCTTAAGCCTCTATCCGAAACAATAAGGCTATCCTTTCCAAACTGTTCTAATGTGGTATCAAATATTAATATACCTGCAGGTAGTACCTTTGCCCTTCTATCTTCAATCTGTGGGTAAGCCTGTCTCTTTACTGTAGGAATAGAGATTAACTTATTAAACCATTTATCTATAACTTCTTTAGTTAAAATCTGTCCGTGAACTTTTTTTGAGTTGTAAGGATATATATCTTTTTCCAAAGCAACTAAAGTTGTTATCGTTCCTCCCAATCCTACTATATAATCTGTATCTTTCATATAATCTAAAACTTTTCCTATCTCTTTCCTTAAATAATTCCTTAAATTTTTAACTTCTTGTTCTGATGGTGGGTCATTTTTCAAAAACTCTTCTGTAAGATTTACTATTCCAAATGGTAGTGATACAGATTTAATCAATTCTACTTTGCCTCCATCTTTATATCCGTAGGCGAACTCTGTGCTACCTCCCCCTTGGTCAACTACTGTTAATTTTCCCTTTATATCTAAACTGTAGGCGGTTGCCAAAAACGAAAGATAAGCTTCCCTATCCCCATCTATAAGATTAACTTCAATACCGAGATTTTTTACCTTCTCTAAAAACTCATTCCCGTTTGTTGCTACTCTACAGGCTTCCGTTGCAAATCCTATTATCTTTTTAGCTTTATACTCCTTTGCTATAGCTACATACTCTTTTAAAACAGCCAATGTTTCCTCTATAGCTTCCCTCTCTAAATATCCGTTTTTCTTTAGGTTTCTACCTAAAGCTGTAATCCTTCCAACTGAAAATATTTCATCTATTGATTTTAATCTTTCTTCTAAACTGTCTTTTTTATGTATTCCAGCTATTAACAATCTTGTTGAGTATGTCCCTATATCAACGATAGCTATTATTTCAACCATAATTATTCCTTTGATTTTTATTCTCTAAAGATATGACCCTCTAAGAATAAAACTTCTACACCGTTAGATTTTAGAAAATCCATAGCTTTTTTTATTTCTTCATCACTTCCTACAAACTCAAGCTCCAACCAGCCTATCTTTTCCTGAACGTTTGCCTTTCTAATATTTATATCAATATTAAATTTTTTACATACTTTACTTAATAAGGGCTCTTTGATTTTTTCCTCAGGATATATAAGCTTTAACCTTACAGTCTCCATAAAAATACACCTTTAAGTTTTAATTAGTTATTAATAATTTGCCACAAAATTATAAAAAAGGACAATTAATTTACATTCCCGGTAGTCTAGGAATTTTCCCTAATTTTGAAAGTTTATAGTAAACTCCCCAACCTTTTTTCATTAAATGCCCAAGCTTAAATAATGGTATCAGTAATGCTTTGTTATCGTCTCTGTAAGCTAAAGCTCCACCGTCTCCCGTATCCATTAAACACATAATATTTATATGGGAAACATACTCTTTAGGACTGCCTTTTACAATGTTTTCTTTTAAAGCTATGTTAAATGCCGTGTTTCTAGCCATAACCTCAGCTAAATGACCCTGTTTAGCCTTCCAGTCTGGTCCTTTTATTGAAGCAACATCTCCTATTGCGTATATATACTCAAATCCTTCCACTTGACAGTAATCATTTATTATCAGAAATCCTGCCTCTGTTTTTGGTAAATCATCAGAGTTTTTTATGGCAGGGTGTCCATTTCCTGCAGGAACGAAAAGAGTTAAATCACTTTCTATTATTGTGTTGTCCTCCAATACAACTCCATTTGGTGTAAACTCTTTTATCTTTTTACCTACTACTTTCTTTATATTTCTCCTTGAAAACATCATATCCATCATTTTTAAAGCCCTTTCTCCCAATCTAGCTCCCGGCTTTGGCATAGGAGCGAAGAAGACCAACTCAAATTTATCCCTTAAACCTTTTCTTCTTAAGAAAGTGTCTATATTGAATAAAACCTCAAAAACTGGACCACCTCTTACCGCTTCTTTAGCTTTAGGATTTCCACCAAATCCAAAGGCAATTTTACCACTTCCTTTCTTTATCAATTGGTCAAACTTTTCCTTAAATTTTAAATTTTCTTCAGGAATGCTACATATTGAGTATGTGTACTCAACTCCCTTCGGTTTAAGTTTTGTCTGTCCTAAAGCTATCACTATATAATCAAAATCTTCTCCATACTTTAAGACTTTACCACTTTGTAGATATACCTCTTTACTATTAACTTTTTCCACTTTGTCAATGCTGAATGTAAACTTATGGGCATTTGCCAAATCTTCTATTTTTAGAATAACATCCTCAAACTTTTTCTCTCCTGTAGGTATCCATATAGACAGTGGATATATATACAAGTAATCTCTATCAGTTATTAAATGGACATTAAATCCATACTTTCTTAAATGTATGCAAGCCTCTATACCTGCTATTCCACCACCTAGTACTAATACTTTTTTCATAGTTAGCCTCTACTAACTTTATTTTACAATATTATTATAAATATATTTAGCTAAAATATCTAAAATTTCCACTATAATAACTAAAAAACAAACTTAAAGGTTAGATGATGTTTGTTGAAAGTTTTGAACAGATAAAAAAAGATTTTGAGTTTACAGAGAAAGATGAGAACAGAATTAAAGAGTTAAAACCTATAATGGAAAAGTATAAAGACGAATTTGTAAACAGATTGTATAAATTTATTTTTAAACTGCCAAATGCCCGTAAGTATCTGAATAATGAAGAAGTTATTAATAGACACAAGGAAAAGCTAAAAGAGTGGTACTCTGACCTTTTCAGTGGAAGGTATGATGAAAAATATTTTGAAAAACTTTATAAAATAGGAGAAAAACACGATAAATTAGGAATTCCTACACATTATATAAACGCAACTTTTAACTTTATAAGAAGATTTTTTATTGAAAAGATTAATCAAGAGTTCGGGTACTCAAGGGAAAGAAATTTATATGTTGAGAGTTTAGGCAAACTTTTAGATATAAATCTGGATATTCTTACTAAATCTTATATAGAAGAAGAGATAACTAAGTACGCAGGTTTATAAAAATTAGAGAGAAAGCTATTAAAGGTATCTAATAGATTTGCAAACTTTTTAGATTTAATACTACTAATGGCATTAATAATGATGTCCTTTTTCGTTATAGGTTTGTTTATATACGATATTTACGAGGTGTTGACTGGAGCAGTTTCTATAGAGGAAGGTATAGTAAAAACTTTAGGTAGTTTGTTAATCCTTTGGGCAGTTGCAGAGCTTATGGGTGAAGAAATAAAACATTTACAAGGTGGTAATTTTCCAATTACTGCCTTTATAAGTGTAGCTTTAGCGGCTATCATAAGAAAGATTTTAATTGTATCCCTATCTCCAAAGGATAGTAAAACTCTTCTTTCATATGGAGCTATTCTTTTAGCGTTGGGAATAGTTTATTACTTAATAACAAAAAAAAGTAAAAAGGAAAATATATTTGAGCATTAATGTTTAAAATGTCTCATCTCTGTAAAAATCATAGCCATTCCGTACTCGTTTACCGCCTCTATAACCTCTTTATCCCTTATTGAACCTCCCGGTTGAATAACTGCAGTTATTCCCTCTTTAGCGGCTATATCTATACTGTCCCTAAATGGAAAAAATGCTTCAGATGCTAAAACAGCCCCATTTAAATCAAAACCGAACTCTTTGGCCTTCCTAATTGCCGTTTCTAGACTGTCAACTCTTGATTGTTGACCTACTCCTATACCAATTGATGAGTTATCCTTCGCAATTACAACAGAGTTTGATTTACAATGTTTTACAACTTTAAAGGCAAAAATCAGGTCTTCCAACTCCCTATCTGACGGTTTCCTTTCTGACACAACATTCAGATTTTTGTAAAGTGATAAATCCCTATCCTGTAGTAAAACCCCCCCTGACAGTCTTCTGTAATCTAAACCTAAAGGCTGTTTATCAAAATTTTTAATTTTAACTATTCTTAAATTCTTTTTCTTTTCCTTTAAAAATTGTAATGCTTCATCATCAAAATCTGGAGCTATAACAACTTCTAAAAATATCTCTGTTAAGGCTTTAGCTGTATTTAAATCTACCATTCTATTAAAGGCAACAATTCCACCGAAAGCTGATTTAGGGTCTCTCTTTAAAGCCTCTCTAAAGGCAACTTCTAAATCTTCATTTATAGCAACACCTGAAGGATTACTATGTTTAACTATCACACAGGCTGGTTCTTCAAACTCTCTAACTAGATTAACTGCCCCCTCAACGTCTAAATAGTTATTAAAAGACATCTGTTTTCCGTGTAAAACTTCACTTTGGGCTATATTAAAACCTTTGTTTTCAATAGGAGATATGTATAAAGCCCCTTCTTGATGTGGATTTTCTCCGTATCTTAATATTTCCCTTTTTCTTAATGGTATTGTTAACTCTTCAGGGAACTTTTCATTTATTCCGAATTTTTCATTTAAAACATTTGATATTATACTGTCGTATATAGCCGTATGTCTGAAAGCCTTTAAACTTAATCTTTTCCGTGTTTCAATAGACACTTCACCATTCTGTTTTAACTCTTCAATAACAGTTTGATAGTCTTTAGGGTCTACTATTATTGTTGTGAATTTATAATTTTTAGCTGAAGCCCTAACCATAGCAGGACCACCAATATCTATATTCTCTATTATCTCGTCTAGGTCAGCCCCTTTATTTACCGTTTCTTCAAAAGGATATAAATTTATAGCCACAATATCTATTGGAACAATTCCTAACTCTTCTAACTGTTTCATATACTCTTCATTATCCCTAACTGCTAACAATCCACCGTGTATTTTAGGATGTAATGTTTTAACTCTTCCTCCCATAATTTCAGGGAAACCTGTTATATCGGAAACCTCAACAACGTTAACTCCATTTTCCCTTAAAACTTTAGCAGTTCCAGAAGAAGATATTATTTCGTATCCTAACTTTTCTAACTCTTTTCCAAACTCAACAATACCTTCCTTATTGGAAACAGATAGTAAAGCCCTTTTTTTCATTTTTTTACTTTCTCCTAACAATAAGATTTTTGAATTATTATAACTTTAATTGGAATATGATTTTATTCGTTGAAAAAAGTTAAAAAAAATATTTAATAGATGTTAGAAATCAAACTTTAAAGGTGTTTATCAATGGAATATTTAACTAAGGAAGAAGTTGAAAAACTAATAAAAGAAGGAAAATCTTTAAAGGATTTAGACCTTAGTTTTGCCGAGTTAGACGGTATAGATTTGTCAGGTCAAGATTTAAAAGGTGCAGTTTTTACAGGTGCAAGTCTTAGAGGTGCAAATTTAAAAGGTGCTAATCTGGAAGACTGTTTTATAGCAGATGCAGATTTATCAGGTGCTAATTTGGAAGGTGCAAATCTATCAAGAGCTGTTTTACAAAGGGTTAATTTGAGGAATGCAAATTTAAAAAATACAAATATGCATAAAACACAACTCTTAGTTTGCGACATATCTAACGCCGATTTGTCAAACTCAAATATAACCCAAGCTAGACTGGAAAATTCAAAGATAACTAACGCAAAATTGGATAACTCAGATTTAAGATACTCAAATCTAAGGGCTGTAAATTTTAAAAATTCTTCATTTATAGGAACAAAGTTAAGCCATACAGATATGAGAAAAGCCCAATTACAAGGTGCTTGGTTTGAAAATGTTGAAGCTGAAAATGTCATGATTTACGGAAAAGCCCCTTGGCTATCAGGAAGTAAAGCAGAACTGGATATTGATAGAATAAAAGCTCCAAACTGGGACGACTAAAAACAAAAATTCTTTTTCTTTTTTTAATAACAAACAAGGCTTTAATGGAATTGTATTGTTAGTTAAATTTTTCATAAAATTATACAAATCTCTAAATAACGTGAGTTCGGGAAGTATTAAGACA
>CAZEUK010000014.1:9731-11693 GCA_964514535.1 uncultured Aquificales bacterium | reverse complement strand
GTATTTTAGGTTCAACAGATGGTTTGTATATTTTAAAATCTATATTGAACTCTGTATAACGGAGTATTAATTAATTGAAATACTTTATTTTAGCCTATTAGAACAAACTAACTAAACTTAATTTCCAAATTAGCGTTAAAAAAGTTTTTGCTGTTCTCTCTTTTATATTTTATATCACCTAAAAGCCTGAACATCTCTATTCCTTTCACAACCATACTTTAAAGATTATAATAGATTTAAAACTAACAATTAGGAGAGTTTTATTAATGAGAAGTGATGAGATAAAAAAAGGTTTTGAAAGAGCACCACACAGAAGTTTGTTAAGAGCATGTGGATTAACTGAAGAAGATTTCAATAAACCATTTATAGGCGTAGCTAACTCATATATAGATATTATACCCGGTCATGTCCATTTGAGAGAATTTGCGGAAGTTGTTAAACAAGCTATTAGAGAGGCTGGAGGAGTTCCATTTGAGTTTAACGTTATAGGTGTTGATGACGGTATAGCAATGGGACATTCAGGAATGCATTACTCCCTTCCAAGTAGAGAGTTGATAGCAGATAGTATAGAAACGGTTGTCGAAGCACATAAATTAGACGGATTAGTTTGTATACCTAACTGTGATAAGATTGTTCCCGGTATGATGATGGCAGCTGCCAGAGTTAACATACCTACCATTTTTATAAGTGGTGGAGCTATGCTTGCAGGTCGTTTACCTGATGGTAAAGCTATAGATTTATCTACAGCCTTTGAGGCAGTTGGAGCATACTCGCGAAATAAAATAACGGAAGAAGAATTAAAACTTATAGAACAAAACGCCTGTCCTTCCTGCGGTTCTTGTTCAGGAATGTTTACCGCAAACTCTATGAACTGTCTATCAGAAGCCTTAGGTATCGCATTACCGGGAAACGGTTCTATACTTGCAGTAGACCCGAGAAGAAAAGAGTTAGCCAAAAAAGCAGGTAAACAGATAATAAAATTGGTGGAAAAAGATATAAAATTTAAGGATATAGTTAACGAGAAAGCTATAGAAAACGCTTTCACTTTAGATATTGCGATGGGCGGTTCATCTAATACAGTATTACATTTATTGGCAATAGCAAAAGAGGCTGGTGTAGATTTTAAATTAGAAAAAATTGACGAAATATCTAGAAAAACACCTACATTATGTAAACTTGCACCTGCATCAAACTACCATATTGAAGATTTAGATAGGGCAGGGGGAATATCTGCAATACTTAAAGAGTTATCTAAAAAAGGATTACTACATCTAGATAGTATGACAGTAAGTTTAAAAACTTTAGGAGAAGTTATAGCGGACGCAGAGATAAAAGATGAAAATGTTATTAGACCTATTGATAAACCTTACAGTGAAACGGGAGGTTTAGCTATACTCTTTGGAAATATAGCACCTAAAGGGGCAGTTGTAAAATCTGCGGCAGTAAGTCCAGAAATGCAAGTTCATAGAGGAAAGGCAGTATGTTTTGATAGTGAAGAAGAGGCAATAAAAGGTATTATGGGTGGTAAAGTAAAAGAAGGTAATGTTGTTGTTATTAGATATGAAGGTCCAAAGGGCGGACCCGGAATGAGAGAGATGTTATCACCTACATCTCTAATAATGGGAATGGGATTAGGTGATAAAGTATCACTTATTACAGATGGAAGATTTTCAGGAGCTACAAGGGGAGCTTGTATAGGCCACATATCCCCTGAAGCAGCAGCAGGAGGACCTATCGGAATAATACAGGATGGAGATGAAATACTCATAGATATTCCAAACAGAAAATTAGAGCTATTGATAGATGAAGAAGAATTCAATAGAAGAATGGAAAACTTTAAACCTAAGAAGAAAGATATTAATAGTAAATGGCTTCGTAGATACTCTAAAATGGTTTTGTCTGCCAGTGATGGAGCTATACTAGATGATAAATGTAGCTAAAAATATATTTTTCTTTTTTTAT
>CAZEUK010000014.1:0-9631 GCA_964514535.1 uncultured Aquificales bacterium | reverse complement strand
GATGGAGCTATACTAGATGATAAATGTAGCTAAAAATATATTTTTCTTTTTTTATATTTTTATAAAAATTTCAACTCCCAAAGGGAGTTTTTTTTATTTAATGGGCATGTCCGTGGGATATTTCCTCTAATGTAGCATCTCTAACATCTACAATCTCAACATCAAATACCAAATCCTTTCCAGCTAACGGATGGTTCATATCAACTGTAACCTCTTTGTCATCAAAATCAACTACAACTAAATTTATTATCTGTCCGTCAGGAGTTTGGGCTTGTAAAGGCATACCTTTTTGCAATTCTATGCCTTGGAAATTTTCTATAGGAATTTTTTGAATTAAATTTTCATCTTTTGGACCGTAAGCTTCTTCAGCCTTAACTTCAATAGTTTTTTTCTCTCCTACTTCCATCCCTTCCATCTGTCTTTCCAATCCCGGAATAATATTGTTAGCACCTATTAAAACCGTTAAAGGTTCACCATACTGTTGACTACTGTCCAGAACTTCCCCGGTCTCCTTATCCTTTAAGGTATAATGAAATTTTACAACCTTATTTTTTTCCACTTTTGCCATAATGAAACTTTACCTCCTTAAAATATATAAAGTCTTTACAAATTAAATTAACTTACTATAGCATATATAATTTAATTCTCAAAATTTTATTAAAGACTGGAGATATTACGGTTTTCTATAAAATCAAATTTTTTAACAGATTTTGAATAATTTTGAAATATATATTTTAAGAGATTAAACCAAATTTGAAATATTTTTCATATTATAACTTTTTTCAATATAAAATATAAAGGATATACAATTTTGCTTTTAATAAGGTGTTTTTTTCTATGGTAAAGAGAATTCCGAGTAAACTTCCGAAGAGAAAATGGAAAGAGGAGAAAGAAAAAGCTAAAAAAAAGGAGAAAGAGGAAAAAAAAGAAGAGAAGAAAAAAGAAGAAAAACCTCCACAAAGCCCAAAAGAACTAAAATTACAGAATGAGCTAAAGATATTAAAAGGTAAAATAGAAAATAAAATAAAGCTTTTAATTATTTATAAATTATTTGCTATTCCTGTATATATATTAATTTTGAAAGAAACTATATCCATCTCTGATATAGATTTCTTAAATAAATCTAAAAAATTTACATTCGTGTTTTTTAATACTAGTTTAGAAAATTTTCTTCTACTTGAGATTTTGTTAATATTTTTTATACATTCAATAAATCTATTTATTCTTGATAGTTTTTTTCAAGTTTTAATTTTAAAAAAAGCTAGAATAAATTTACTAGAGTTAGATAAGTTTTACAAGAAGTTTCTTGAAAGTTTAAAAAATAAAGATTTGGTAAAGTTTATTATTTACATGCTTAATGTTTTCCTACCTTTAATTCTAATGGTTTTTCTAATGTATAAAATGGGGAAAACCCATAAAATCATTTATATTATTCTTCCTGCAATATTAACAATATTTATGAGTATAGGAATAATTACATATTTATATCGTAATTTAGAAATTTTTGATTTTGGTAAAAATTTAGACCGAGTTATTTGGATTATTCTATACTTTTTTTCTTTAGGATTTATTGTAATTTTCTTATACACCTATTTTGTTCTCCAATATAAAAAAGTTTTTGCAGATAAGGGAGTATTACTTTTAGTACTTGCTACTATTATTCTTATTACATCTGTTATATACATATTTATTTTTACACGATATATAGAAAAATCCGAAAGTCTTTTAAATTTAGGTGCAATGTTTTTACCTATTATTGTGGATTATATAGTTTTAACTATTATGTTTATTAACTTTTTATTCGTAATTTCGGATTATAGGATAAAGGGAATTGAATTTGTTAAGTACTTTATACCTAAATTAAGTGTGGAGGGAACAGAGTTTAATGAATTATTTAAAAATAGTGGTGTAAATATAGTTATACAAAGAAAGGGAAATGAATTATATATCTTTTACAAAGATATTACTGAAGACCAAAAAAAATTAAAACATATAGAAGATTTTGTTGATAATCTTTTACCAAGAGAAAATCTTTTATTAAAAAAACCAAATCCCAAGTTAATTAACGTTAAAAATCTGTTAACTTTTGAAAATGAAAATTTTAAATTTGACAATTTTATAAATATATATGCAGAACTTTCAAATCTAATTAACACAAAAATGGATTATTCAGTCTTAGCTTACTCAATTTTTAACTATTCATTTTTTTCAGAAACTAGTTTTAATGACGCGAATTTACATGATATAGATTGGAAATACTCTTTAATAAAAGATGTGGATTTTACAGATGCTAATCTAGTTAACACGAATTTTTCATACTCCACCTTGGTAAGACCTGTTTTTAACAATACAGATTTAAGAAATGTTAACTTTAGATATGCTTTGTTAGTTGAACCTGTTTTTATTTACAAAGATAAAAAATTTAATAAATTAGGTGGTATAAATTGGGAAAATGCTATATTGATAAATCCTAAGTTATGTTGGACTGAAGAAAAGAAAGTATATACATTCTCAATTATTAAAAAGGTTGAGAATAGATTAAAGAAAAGACTTATTACATCAATTAGGGAAAGTGGGATATACAACTATATTAAGGATTATTTACAATCTAACGAAAAGAAACAGAAGTTTATAAATATTAAAGTTGATAGTTGGAAATTTTTCTTTAAGTTAACCAAATATTTGATAACTATTGATACTGTATTAAATGAAAATTCTAAAAAAAGTAAAGAAAATAAACAGTCTAAAAAAGAAAATGTTCAGTCTAATAAAAATGATAATAATAAAAAAGGAAGAGTTATTGAATATGTTTATATAGAGGTAAATAAGTGTACTAATCTTGTTCCTGATAATTCAAAAAGGAAAGATGAGATTATTTATATTCCAAAGTTAATAGAAACTGCTTTAATACTTATTGATGATAAGGAAGAATTAAGTTATATTCAGAAAGAGATTAAATCTCCTAGATTTTATAAATATCTAAACAGGTTGAGTAATTGGTATTACAACAAAATAGAAAGTAATAAGGACTTTTTCAAAAATAATAGTTATGAAAATAAAATTGTAGCTTTACATTTCTTATACACTCTCAATTATGTAAAAAATGATGTAAGGTTTGATAATTTAAATGATATGCCGTATAACAAAAATTTGAAAAAATCTGCAGAAGATATAAAAAAATATTTAGAAAAAAATTAGAAGAAAGTGGTTTGTTAAGATTTAAAAGTTTAAAAAAAGGTTTTGGAAGCAGTTTTATAGAGAGTTTAAAAGATTTTAGATTAACAGAAGAAGAAAGAAAGGGAATTATCATTCTCTTAATTATATTTGCTTCAGGAACTGCCTTGTGTTATTTTTGCAGGAAGTAGCTGTGTATCGGTTCAGTACATAGTAAACACTTGTTAGTAAAAATTTTAACGCTTTCCATAAGTTAACTCAGCTGAATTTTTTAATTCGGTAGATAGTTAAATATAGCTATATTATCTATTTGTTTTGAATTGTCAGCCTAAACGTATCATTTAAAATCTTTTTATCTATATTTTCTATTTCCTTTACAACTTCCTCTATATTTTCTATTTGTTTGTTTATATCCTTAATAGATAAAGCTATTGTTGAATAAATTTTATAATCACTTACATTTCTTAATTTTCTTAAACTTCTGAAAGATTGTGCTCCTATTCTTAATATTTTTCTACTCTCCCGAGATAAACCATCACTTCTGGATAAATTAAATAAAAAATTTTTTAATAATGAATGCAAATTTATATTTATATTTTCTTCTTCATTTAGATAAAACAAATAATCATTTGAAATTTTGCTTTTTATCCCCTCTCTTAATTCTAAAAACAAATAATAATATTTCCTTCCTATATATGTTCTTATATAGGCTTCTTCTTTTCCTAATTCATTTAATATTCTATTCGCTACAATACTAAACTCATTAGGATATATCATTTTCCTATTTCTCCATTTACATAAATAAACACCCTTTCGTTAATATCTAATACTAGGTCTATCAGTTTATCTTCTATTTCCTTTAATTTTTCTTCGGATATTCCTTTAACAAAAACATTTATTATCAAATCTTTTGTTGGGTCTTCGTTATCGTAATCTAGATAATAATTAATTTGAAAATCGTAATTTTTTAGTTCTTCTTTTATCTTCTTCAGCAGCCAATCTAATTTTTTCTCTTTTATAAATTCTTTTGCTTCTTGATATTTTTTTAACTTTGTATAAACCTCCATTAAACTTTCTATATATGTTTTACTTAAATTGCTGGAAATTATTATCTTTTTTAAATCTTCTAATGTTTTTATTCCAAACTCCTTTAAGCTGTTTATTGCCTTCTCTATAAATCCAAATGAGTTAACGGAATATATTAAATAGTCCAAAAATGCTTTTTCTCTTATCTCTGGATTTATCTTTTCATCTCCCCATATTTTTTCTAATTTATTTAAACCGTCTAAATCTAATGTCTTTAACATAATCCTTGCCTCATAAATATCTAATATCGGATTAGAATATCCTAGATTTTTTAAATATGAAATTATATTCTTTGCTTTATCTAACTCGTTTAAAAGAATGTAATACTCAATAGAATATATTAAACCTTCTATATCGCTATTTATATAAGAATAGCTAAATAGATTATCTATAGCTTTTTTTAACTCTTTTATGCTTCTAGCATTTCGTATTTTTCCTAAAAACTTATCTATTTTCCTTTTTGGTAATTTCTGCATTATTAATATTTCTCCTATGACAATACCTTTTTAGATAAACGCGTTATTTCTTCTACAACTTCTTCAAATGTCATATTACCGCTGTCTATAATTATGCTGTCTTCTGCAGGTCTTAACGGATTTATTTTTCTCGTGTTATCTCTATGCTCTCTTTCTTTAAAATTTTTTACAAACTCATCGTAGTTAACTTTAAAGCCTTTTTCCAATAACTGTTTATATCTTCTCTCCATTCTAACTTCCAAAGGTGCAGTTAAGAATATCTTTAAATCTGCATTTGGGAATATTACCGTTCCTGTGTCTCTACCTTCTATAACTATATTTTTATATTTTTTTCCATACTCCCTTTGGAGATTAACCATAAAATCTCTAACTTCCTTTATTGAAGCTATTTCTGAAGCTCTTTTGGATACTTCCTCCTTTCTTATCTCATCAGATACATCCACACCATCCAAAAAAACTTTTAGTATTCCATCTGTATAATCTAACTGTATATCCGTATTTTTTAAAAGATTTAATAATTTTTCCTTATCCTTTATATCTATATTTTCCTTTAAAGTTTTAAGGGCGAAAGCCCTATACATAGCTCCTGTGTCTATATATGTAAAACCTAATCTTTTGGCAACTTCTTTAGCAACTGAACTTTTACCTACCCCTAAAGGACCATCTATAGCTATTATCATATATTAACCTCTAACTATTCATAGATAGTAAAAATTCTCTGTTCGTTTTGAATTTAGACAGTTTATTTAATAAAAACTCCATAGCTTCCACTTCGTCCATAGTAGATAAAAACTTTCTTAATATCCATAATCTCTGTAATTCCCAGTCTTCAACCAATAACTCCTCTTTTCTAGTACCTGATTTAGCTATATTGATTGCAGGGAATATTCTCCTTTCCATAAGTCTTCTATCCAGATATAACTCCATATTTCCAGTACCTTTAAACTCTTCAAATATAACATCATCCATTCTTGAACCTGTTTCTATTAAAGCAGTTGCCAAAATAGTTAAACTTCCTCCATCTTCAATATTTCTTGCCGCTCCAAAGAATTTTTTAGGTCTATGGAGAGCCGTTGCTTCCAAGCCACCGGATAAAACCCTTCCTGTAGGTGGTGTTATAGAGTTTGAAGCCCTTGATAATCTTGTTATACTATCTAAAAGAATTACTACATCCTGCCCTAACTCAACTAATCTTTTAGCCCTCTCAACTATTAACTCTGCAACATGCATATGTCTTTCAGGTGGTTCATCAAAAGTTGATGCTACAACTTCAGCTCCTTCACCTACTATTCTTCTCATCTCCGTAACTTCTTCAGGTCTCTCATCTATGAGTAAGATTATTAAATGGACTTCAGGATGATTTTTAATTATAGCCTTTGCCAATCTTTGAATTAATACAGTTTTACCAGCTTTAGGTGGAGCTACAATTAATCCTCTCTGTCCTTTTCCTATAGGAGATATTAAACTTACAACCCTAGTTGATAAATCAGAAGGTTCATACTCAAGATTAAATCTTTCTGTTGGATGGAATGGTATAAGTTTGTCAAAAATAGGTCTTCTTCTTGCGTTTTCAGGTTCTATCGTATTTACAGCCTCAAGTTTTACTAAAGCTCTGTACTTTTCGTTATCTTTAGGTGGTCTTGCTATACCAATAATATAATCTCCAGTTCTTAATCCAAATTTTTTTATCTGTGCAGGAGACACGTAAATATCTGTAGAATGGGGAGCGTAATTATTTTCTAAAGACCTGATAAAACCATAACCACCTTCAGGTAAAACTTCCAAAACACCTTTAATAAAATCTAAACCTTCATCTGTTGCCTTCTTTTCTAAAATACGTGTAATTAACTCTTGTTTTTTTAGACCTGTAGTTCTCTGTAAACCTATTTTTTTACCTAATTGTTGAAGTTCTGATAATGTTAATTTTTTTAATTTATCCAAAGTTATATTATCTTTAAAACTTTTCGCTTGGGTTTTTAAATTGGTTTGAGTTTGGGATTGGGGAGTTTCCTCTTTGCAGTTGTTTGACTTTTCACCGTTTACGCTAACTTTTTCCTCTACAATTTTTTCTGTAGCCATATTAAACCTTCGCCTCCTTTTATTAATTGTTTATATATAAAAAATTTTTTATTTTCCGATACAGAAGTTTTGAAAAATATTTCCGAGAATATCTTCAGTTGTTATTACTCCAATTATTTCTTCTAAATAGTTTTGTGCTTCCCTTAAATCTAGAATTAATAACTCTTTAAAACTTAAAACTTCCTCTAAATTTTCCAAGATTTCCTCTAATTTTTCCTTTGATTTTTTTAAAAGATTGTAATGTCTTAAGTTTATATAAACCTCCTCATCTCTTTCTTCTAATAAACCTAATCTTTTGAATATTTCCTCTTCTAACAGATTTAGATTTAAATCGGTTTTACTACTGACAAAAATGATATTTTTAAAATAATACTTTTCCTTTAAAATATCAAGCTTTTTATTATCATCTATCAAATCTATTTTATTCCCAACAACTATTGGATTTTTATCTTTTATCTCATTATATATTTTTAAATCTTCCTCTGTAATACCTTCTGAAGCATCAAAAACAAATAAAACTATATCAGCCTCTTTTATTTTTTCTTTAGCCTTTTCTATTCCTATCCTTTCCACCTTATTTTGTGTTTCCCTTAAACCTGCCGTATCTAATAACCTAACAGGAATACCTTTTATTGAAACTGTTTCCTCTATAAAATCTCTAGTTGTCCCTTCATACTCTGAAACGATAGCCCTTTCATAACCAACTAAAGCGTTAAATAAGGAAGACTTACCAACATTTGGTCTTCCAACTATAGCCAGTTTTATACCTTCTCTTATCAATTCTCCCTTTTTATATGTTTTTAATAACTCATCTATACCTTTTAAAACATCCTTTAATTTTTCCTTTATTAAGCTGTCAGGTATAGGCTCAACATCTTCAGGGAAATTTAACTCTGCCTCAATGTAAGACAATAACTCTAGAAGAGAATTTTTTAAGCTGTTTATCTTTTTTGATAATCTACCTTCTAAAATATTTACCGCTAACCTTGATGCTTTTTCCGTTTTTGCGTTTATAAGTTCTGCTATAGCTTCAGCTTGAGTTAAATCTATCTTCCCATTTAAAAAAGCCCTTTTAGTAAACTCCCCCCTATCAGCAAATCTACAACCTAACTTAATACATTCAGATATTATTTGTTTTATAACAGGAACACTTCCATGTGGATATATTTCAACTACATCTTCACCTGTAAAACTGTGGGGAGCTTTGAAATATATTAATAGACCTTCATCAATAATATTTCCTTCACTATCTAATATTTTCCCAAAATAAGCATATCTAGGTTTAATATCTTTATTTTTAGGCAAACTGAATATTTTTTTACCTATATCTAAGGCATTATCTCCACTGATACGGATAATACCTACAGCGGAAGGTATAAGGGGAGTAGCATTAGCTACAATTGTGTCCTTTTTGTAATCAAACATCTTTCTGCTTTCTCTTTAAATTTTTATAAAAATATCTAATGCAACAAAGACCATATATAATATGCTTATAATTCCGTTAACGTTAAAAAATGCTTTATTAATTTTTGATAAATCATTTTCTTTTATTAAACTATGTTCATATATTAAGAATGCAGTTAGTATGATTAAGCCTATATAGTAAACTATTCCTAGATTTGCAAACAGTCCAGTTAAGATTAAAAATATAAATGTTAATATATGGAAAAATCTGGCGAAGAGTATAGCCTTTCTTATCCCAAACTTTGCAGGTATTGAGTGAAGACCTATCTTTCTGTCAAAATCTACATCCTGCAAAGAGTAGAATATATCAAACCCGGCTACCCAAAAAGCCATGCCGAGCCCTAAAAATAAAGAAGACAGTGAAACTGTCCCTTTTAATGCTACTTCAACTGCAATTGGAATAATAAAATAAACAGCTCCAAGTAATAGATGTACAAAGTTTGTAAATCTTTTTCCAAGTGGATACAAGATTAGTAGTAGTAAAGCTATAGGAGACAGATAGAAGGCAAGTTTATTTAATTTATAAGCAGAGTAAATCAATACGACTGAAGAAAGAACGGCAAGTATTAATATCTCTGTAGGTTTAACCAAACCTTTAACAGAAGCCCAGTTTTTAGTCCTAGGATTTAATTTATCAAATGGTAAATCAAAAAATCTGTTAAACGACATTCCTGCAGTTCTTCCAGATACAACAGCCAGAATAACCCAAAACAGTTTATAAAAAGATGGTAAGCCTTTCTCAACTATTAAAATTGCAGATATTGCAAACGGTAATGCAAATATTGTATGGGAAAATTTTATTAAATCTGCGTAAGCTTTTATTTTATTTATCATAATGAAAAAGGGAAGGCTTTTAGAGTAAGCCTCCAGCTATTGCAGGTATTATTGATACAACATCACCGTCCTTTAATTCCGTATCTTTACCTTTTAAAAATCTTATATCCTCGTCGTTAACGAAGAAGTTAACAAACTTTCTAATCTCTCCATTAGCCTCAACTAATCTGTCCTTTATTCCGGGAAATTCTTCTTCCAATTTATCTATTAGCTCTCCAATGTTAGATGCCTCTATCTGTACCTCTCCTTGTCCCTGTGTAAGTCTTCTTAAAGCGGTAGGTATTCTAACAGTAATAGCCATCTATTCTCCTCCTTAAAAATCTTTTTAATTATTATAGTCTGAGAAACCCTAGAAAACTATAGATAAAGAAAAAACCATTTGATTTTCCTAAAGTTTATAATTTAGTTAACGCAAACTTGAGAATTAATTTTAGTTTATAGCTGATTAAATTCAAAGAATTATAAATTTATGTTAGTTTAAATCAATGCTTTGTTAACTGTAGAACTTATTTCTATAC
>CAZEUK010000013.1:10182-11708 GCA_964514535.1 uncultured Aquificales bacterium | reverse complement strand
GGTGGATGTGTAATAGCACCTGAACAATCAAAGGCAATAAATTACAGTTTTGACATAACACCTGCAGAAAATATTACCGCAATAATAACTGAAAAAGGATTAATTAATGAAGTAAACGAGAAAAATATAAAAAATTTCCTAAATTATAAAATTAATTAAATTTTTTGAATAATTTATTTAAAGAAGGGGTGTTCAGATGAAAGTTGTTGCTATGGGGGGAGGTACTGGATTATCAAATCTTCTAAAGGGTATAAAACATTTAGTTCCAGAAGAATTAAAAGATTTAACGGCAATTGTCACTGTATCAGACAATGGAGGTAGTTCAGGAAGAATAAGGGAAGAGTTAAATATTCCTGCACCCGGTGATATTAGGAACTGTATAACTGCACTTGCTGAGGATGAAGATATTCTTACAGAGGTTTTCAAGTATCGTTTTTCTGAAGGTGAATGTTTAAAAGGTCATTCCTTTGGAAATTTATTTTTGTCAGTCTTGACTAAAATCACAGGTAATTTTTTAGAGGCTATAGAAACAGTATCAGACATTCTAAAAATTAAAGGACAGATAGTTCCATCTACAATAGAAATTGTTGACCTTGTGGCAAAATTTTCAGACGGTAGTATTATTAAAGGTGAAACACAAATAACGGAATATGGTAAAAAATTGATAGCTAAGATAGAAAAAATATGGTTAGAGCCTGAAGATGTTAAAGCACCGGATGAAGCAATACAAAAAATTTTACAAGCTGAATTAATAATACTAGGGCCGGGAAGTTTATACACTAGTGTAATACCTAACCTTTTAGTTAAAGATATAAGAAATGCTATTTTAGAAAGTAATGCTTATAAGATATATATATGTAATGTTATGACACAGTATGGTGAAACAGACGGTTATACAGCTTCGGACCATATAAAAGCACTTTACGATGTTGTAGGAAGACCTTTTCTAGATGCTGTTATTGTTAATACAGGAATACCAGAAAACAAAATAATTGAAAAATATATGGAGGAACATTCTGAGCCTGTAGTTGCTGATATAGGAAATTTAGTTCGTATGGGTGTGAAAGTTTATGCAAAAAATCTGCTTAATACAAGTTGGAATTTGGCACGGCATAACCCAATAAAATTGGCATCTCTTATAATGGAAGTTATACACGATTTAAAGGTTAAATAAGATTTATGGAAAGATACATTACAGATTTTGATACATCAAAAATAAAAAATATAAAAGTTGATACGGTTATTGTAGGTATAGGTCTTGCAGGTTTAAGAGTTGCATTAGAATTGGAAAGGTTAAATGTTAATTATTTAGTTGTATCTAAAAATGATATAAAAATATCAAATTCTGTCTTAGCACAGGGAGGAATAGCTGTAGCTCTCTCTCCGAATGACGCACCTGAAGAACATTTTAGAGACACAGTTAGAAGTGGTAAAGGTTTATGTATAGAAGAGAATGTAAAGATTTTAGTTGATGAAGGTATACAGAGAGTTGGAGAGCTTTTAGAGGTATTTAGGATAGATTTTGA
>CAZEUK010000013.1:0-10082 GCA_964514535.1 uncultured Aquificales bacterium | reverse complement strand
GTTTTAGGAGTAGCCTTAAGGTCAGGTCTTATCCTAAAGGATTTAGAGTTTGTCCAGTTCCATCCTACAGCACTTTATATAGAAGGTAAGGAAGAAGAAGCAAAACTTATATCTGAAGCAGTTAGAGGAGAGGGGGGGATATTAATAAACAGTGATGGAAAAAGATTTATAGATGAATTAAAAACTAGAGATGAAGTAGCTAGGGCAATATTTTCCCAGTATCAAAGAGGAAAAAAGGTTTTTCTGGATATATCTCCAATAAAAAATTTTGAGAAAAGATTTTCGGCTATAGCCAAACTATTAAAGGAAAAAGGTATAAAGGATAAAATCCCTGTTAGCCCAGCAACTCATTATTCTATAGGTGGTATAGAAACAAACAGTTATGGTGAAACAAATATTAAAGGTGTTTTTGCTGTTGGTGAAGTAGCCTGTACGGGAATTAATGGAGCAAACAGATTAGCCAGTAATTCTCTCTTGGAATGTTTAGTCTTTGGATACAGAACAGCTTTTTCAGTTTATAGATACAATCTTTTTACAGAAGAGCCTAAAGTTATAAAGTTTGTTAATAGAATAGATAAAAAGGATTATCTACCTGAAGAGAAAATTGAGAAATATTTATCTAAAATAAAAAAGACTATGTGGAATAAAGTATCTCTGATTAGAGACGAAAACGGTTTAAAAAACGCTTTAGATGATTTGGTTAATATTGAAAAAGAAATTTTTAAATATCATAATACTAGATATATAAAAGATATAATTTTACTTTGTAAGGGTATTATACTTTCTGCATTAAACAGAAAAGAAAGTAGAGGAGCTCATTATAGGAATGATTATCCATTTGAAAGGAATGAGTATAAAAAACATACTAAGATTTATAAAAATTTAGAAATAAAATTGGAGGTTAGTTAGTCATTCAAGAGTTAAGAGTTAATGAGAGGATAAGGGCTAGAGAAGTAAGATTAATTGATGAGAACGGTAAGAACTTAGGAATAGTACCCCTTGAGGAAGCCCTAAGATTAGCAGAGGAGAGGGAGTTAGATTTGGTGGAAATTTCACCCCATGCCAAACCGCCAGTATGTAAGATTATGGATTATGGAAAGTATAAGTTTGAACAGAAGAAGAAGGAAAAGGAAGCTAAAAGAAAACAAAGGGCTAAAATGCAAAATGTTAAAGAGATTAAGTTTAGACTAAAGATAGAAAAACATGATTATGAGACTAAGGTTAAACATATAAGGGAGTTTATAGAAGACGGTGATAAAGTTAAGGTTTGGATATGGTTTAAAGGAAGGGAAAATGTTCATCCTGAGCTTGGAGAAAGGTTGGCAAACAGAATAATTGAAGATTTATCAGATATAGCCAAAGTAGAAAAACCACCTAAAAAAGAAGGTAGAAATATGATTTTTACATTAGTTCCTAAAAATCCTAAAAAAGATTAATAAAAGATGAAAAAAGTTTTTATAGCTATCTTAGGAATTGTTTTATTTTTGGTTTTTGTTATTGCTGCTTTAAGATTTGTTGCAGCTAATACGCAAAAAATAGCCGTAATATATGTAAACGGTGTTATAAGTGATTATGTTCCTTATGTGAAAAAGATAAGTACAGCTAGAAAGGATAAAAGTATAAAGGCTGTAGTTTTAGTTGTTGACAGTCCCGGTGGTGCGGTAGGGTCTTCACAGGAGATTTACAGAGCATTGGAAAAACTTAGAAAGGAAAAACCTCTAATTGTTTCAATGGGAAATGTTGCGGCTTCAGGCGGATACTACATATCCGTTCCTGCAAATGTTATATATGCAAACCCGGGAACTATAACAGGTAGTATTGGAGTTATAATTCAGCATGTTAACGTTAAATCCCTTTTAAACAAAGTTGGCGTCAAAGTAGAGAATATAAAGAGTGGTAAAAATAAGGATATTCTTTATCCTAACAATGATTTAAGCGATGAACAGAAAAAACTGTTGGAAGATACTGTAAAGGATGTTTATGAGCAGTTCTTAGACGCTATAGTTAAGTATAGACCTATTAAAAAGGAAAAGCTTAGAGAGTATGCAGACGGTCGTATATTCAGTGGAAGACAGGCTTTAAAATTGGGATTGGTTGACAAATTAGGGAATGTTCAAGATGCTTTAGAAGAAGCTAGGAAGTTAGCTAATCTAAAGAAAGGTCAGTATCAGATTATAGAATTGACAGATGACAAAGGATTTTTAGATAAACTGTTAGGTTCAGATTTGGGAGAAAAAATTAATAATCTGCTAAGTATAAAGAATACAGGTATATACTATTTAACATCATTCTGACAGGTATCATAGCTATATATGAAATATAAAATTTAATATAAATTTAAATCTAAGTAATTAGGAGGTTTTTAGTATGCAAACTACTATTAATTTTTATGTAACAGATACGGCAGCTGAAGAGATTAAAAAGATTGCTGACCAAGAAAACATACAAAATCCAATTTTGAGAGTTAGAGTTGTTCCCGGTGGATGTTCAGGTTTCCAATACGCAATGGGATTTGACGAGAGCACAAACGAAAATGACCATATAATAGAGTTATCAAATGGTGTAAAAGTTGCAATAGATGAGTTTTCTGCACCATACATAAACGGAGCTACTTTAGACTATGTAAAAGATTTTATGGGTGGTGGTTTTACAATTAAAAATCCTAACACTGTAAATTCTTGCGGTTGTGGAAACTCTTTCTCTTGTTAACACAGAAGGGGCTTTTGCCCCTTAACAATATCCATTAATGTTATATCTAGAACAAAATTACTGGCAACAATTTAGTTATTGGGAAGATATTAAACCTTATCAATGGAAAAATTGGCGATGGCAGATAAAAAATAGATTAAAAAGTCTAAATGATTTAAAAAAATTTTTAAAAATATCTGACGACTATGAAAAAATATTCAACAAAGTTTCCCAAATATACCATTTCGGAACTACACCTTACTATCTATCTCTAGCCCTTCTTAAAGATAAAAAGGACAATCCAATCTTAAAACAGATACTACCTGTTTATGAAGAAATAGACGAAGATATACAGTCTAAAGGCTATTTAGACCCTTTTAATGAAGAAATATTAAGCCCAGTTCCAAATATAACCCATCGTTATCCAGATAGGGTTTTATTTAGGACAACCACCTTTTGTAGTGTTTACTGCAGACACTGTATGAGGAAAAGAATATTTTTGTCAGGAGAAAGGGCTTTAAAAAAAGAAGAATTAATTCCTATGTTTGAGTATATAAAAAAGAATAAAAATATAAGGGAGGTTTTAATCTCGGGGGGAGACCCATTAACCTTACCTAATAGAAAAATTAGGTTTATTTTGAAAAATTTATATGAAATTGACCATATTGATATAATCCGTATAGGCTCTAGGGAGCTTGTAGTTAATCCTTATAGATTTTACGATGAGGAGTTGTTAGAGATATTTAATGATTATGATAAGGTATGGTTGGTAACCCATTTCAATCACTACAACGAGATAACAACAGAAACTAAAATCGCTGTAAAAAATATCCTATCAACAGGAACGCCTGTTTTAAATCAAACGGTTCTATTAAAAGGAATAAACGACGATAAAGAAACTATTGAAAGACTTATGAGGGAGTTATTAAAAGTTAAAATAAAACCTTACTACCTGTTTTTTTGCGACCCGACAAAAGGAGTTTTACATTTTAGAACAGATATAGAAAAAGGATTGGAAATAATGGAATACCTCAGAGGTAGAGTATCAGGCCTAGCCTATCCAATTTACGCTGTAGATTTACCTAAAGGTTTAGGAAAAGTACCTGTTTTTCCCAATTATTTAATTGAAAAAAAAGGAGAAAAAAAATATATATTCAAAAATTATGAAGGTAAGCTAATAGAGGTTGAATTGTGAACTAGTATAGATTAAATCCAATTAATTTTCTTTTATTTAACAATCATATCCTTTAATGTATTTTCCAAGGAAGTTAACAGTATTGAAAAATATTTATTTTATTAGTTGTCTTATAAATTTTATTGGTTTATAACTAAATAAAAGAAATTTTATTGATAGTGCCAAGGGGGTTTTAACATGTTTAGATTAAAAAAAATCTTTATTTTTATATTTCTACTAACATTTTTTAATTTATCCTTAGCATCTGAAAAAGTTCCTCTCTTTAAGTTTGAAATGGAAAACGGACAAGTTATAAAGAAAAAAAATCTGAAAGGTAAACCTACTGTAATGATATTTTGGGGTATTTACTGTCATACATGTAGAGATGAATTACCTAGGTTGGAAAAGATTTATAAAAAATACAAAGATAAGGTTAATTTTATAGCTGTTGTAGTTGATACTAGAGATGTTGAAGAAGTTCAAGAGTTTAAGAATAAGATTAAATTCAGCTATCCTGTAGCTTTTATAAACTCACAAACAGATTTAATTAAGTTTAAAGTAATTGGTACACCTACCACATTAGTAATATCTCCAGACTTGAAAATTGTTAAAAGATATATTGGAGATGTTAATCCTAATGAATTGGAAAAAAGTTTAAAACAATACTTAAAAGAGTGAGGTAAAGTATGGGAGAAAAACAGATTTATATTTACGATACGACTTTAAGGGATGGTACACAGGCAGAGGGGGTTAATGTATCTGTTGAGGATAAATTAAGAATTACAGAGAAACTTGATGATTTTGGTATCCATTATATAGAAGGTGGCTGGCCCGGTTCAAATCCTAAAGATGATGAATATTTCAAACAGGTTAAATCTTTAAAATTAAAAAATTCTAAAATATCCGCATTTGGTTCAACTAGAAGACATTACCTAAAAGTTAAAGATGACCCTTTAGTTATAAATCTTGTGAAGGCTGAAACACCAGTTATAACAATATTCGGTAAAGCGTGGGATTTACATGTTGTTCAAGCGTTAAAAACATCTTTAGAAAAAAATTTAGAAATGGTGTTTGATACTATACAGTTTTTAAAAAAATATACAGATGAAGTTGTGTTCATAGGAGAACATTTTTTTGATGGGTACAAATACAATCCTGAATATGCCTATAAGGTAGTAAAAACTGCTGAGGAGGCAGGAGCAGATTTTGTTGTTTTTGCAGACACAAACGGAGGTACTTTACCTAACGAGTTGGAAAAAATTATCAAAGATGTGAAGGATAAAGGATTAAATACAAAGTTAGGTATTCATACCCATAACGATAGTGATACTGCTGTTTGGAATTCTATAGTTGCAGTTTTCAACGGTATTGTCCAAGTTCACGGTACTATTAACGGTTTCGGTGAGAGATGTGGGAATGCAAATCTTTGTTCAATTATTCCTAATCTGTCCCTAAAACTTGGTTATGAAACGATACCTAAAGAGAATATAAGAAAACTAAAGGAAGTTGCTAACTTTGTGGCTGATTTAGTTAACCTTCCAGTTCCCAAAAATATGCCATATGTTGGTGATAGTGCCTTTGCCCATAAAGGAGGTGTCCACGCTTCCGCCGTATTGAAAAACTCAAGACTTTACGAACATATAGAACCTGAGGCGGTAGGTAATAGAAGAAAGATTTTGGTTTCAGATTTGGCAGGTAAAAGTAATATCATTTATAAACTTAAAGAGTTTGGAATAGAGATAGACGAAAAAGACCCAAGATTAGCTGAATTAGTTAAAAAAATAAAAAAATTGGAAAATGAAGGTTATCATTTTGAGGCGGCGGAAGCATCGTTGGAAATTTTAGTTAGAAAACATTTAGGAATGTTTAAAGATTATTTTGATTTAGACAGTTATAGAGTTTTTATAATGAAAAGATTAGGAGATATTTCGCCTGTTTCCGAAGCTACAGTACGAATAAAAGTTGAAGATGAATATCAACATACAGTATCCTTGGGAAATGGTCCAGTTAATGCATTAGATAGAGCATTAAGAAAAGCCTTGATAAATGTTTATCCGTCTTTAAAAGAAATAGAGCTTATAGATTACAAAGTTAGAATTGTTAATGAGTTAGAAGGTACAGGGGCGAAAATAAGAGTTTTAGTTGAAAGTAAAGACAAAAAGAGAAAATGGGGAACTGTTGGTGTTTCAGACAACATTATAGAGGCTTCTTGGCAGGCAGTTGTTGACAGTTTCGTTTACAAATTAATGAAAGACGAAGAAGATAAAAAAAATTCTGTTAATTAATTGGAATAATGATATATATTATAGATAACGATTTTTGAATATATTAATAATCTTAAAATAACCATTATTTTATAAGGGAGGATTTTTTGTGTTTTTAGATAGGGATACTTACAAAAGATTACACATCTCAGTTAAAGAGTTAAAGGAAAAGATAGACAAGGGAGAAGATTTCATCCTTTTAGATGTTAGAGAACCGCAGGAGTATGAATATTCAAGGATTAAAGAAAAAGAAGCTATGTTAGTTCCTTTAATGAGATTACCTGCTGTAGCGGATAAACTACCTAAGGATAAACCTATATACGTTATATGTAGAAGTGGTAATAGAAGTTTACAGGCAACCTTATGGTTATTGGAAAAAGGATTTAAAAACGTTAAAAATGTTGAAGGTGGTATATTAGCTTGGTCTGATTATATAGACCCATCAGTAAGAAAGTATTAAAATTTTAAAGCCCGAAAGGGCTTTTTTGTAAATCTAAAACTTTTCATAATTTTTAAAATCATTTTATAAACTTCTAAATAAATCTTATAATTTTAAATGTTTATCTTTTAGAGAGGTTTAAATAAATTGAACGAAACAGTAGAGCTTATCCTAACAATCATCGTTTTTGGTGCAATGTTCTCAATAATTTTTCTGCTTATGTTCTACTGGATGAAAAAAGGCACTGTTGTAGATGAAAGGGATAAGAAATGGTACAGTCAAAAAAATGAAGAAGAAAAGTAGTAATGATGCAAACAATAGGAATAATTGGTAGTGGTAGTTGGGGAACTGCCTTAGCTCAGGTTTTTTCTGAAAAATGTGATACTGTAAAACTTTGGGGAAGGGATAAAAATCTAATAGAAAGTATAAATAAGGAAAGGATTAATTTTAAATATTTACCTGAAATAATACTTAATGAGAATATAAAGGGAACTACAGATTTAGAAGAAATATTTTTAACTTCAGATATAATTGTAATTGCCATACCTACACAGGTAATAAGAGAAACTTTAAAAGATATAAAATTAAACTTAAAGAATAAAATCATAATATCTGCTTCTAAAGGTATAGAGATAGATAGTCTAAAACTTGTGTCGGATATATTAAAAGAAGTATTAAGTATAGACGAAAAAAAATCCTTCGTTTTATCCGGACCTTCCTTTGCCAAAGAAGTAGCCCAAAAATTACCTACGGCAATTACACTAGCTGGGAATATAGAACTAGGAAAAATCTTACAAAGATTGTTAACCACAACATATTTTAGGATATACACTTCAGACGATATAAAAGGTGCAGAGATTGGCGGTGCAGTTAAAAATGTTATAGCTATAGCTACAGGTGTAAGTGATGGTTTAGGATTTGGTAATAACGCTAGAGCTTCATTGATAACTAGAGGTCTTTATGAGATGACCAAACTAGCTAAGGTTTACGGAGGTAAATCTGAGACTTTATACGGTTTAGCAGGCTTGGGAGATTTAGTTTTAACCGCAACGGGTAATCTATCAAGAAATAGGAAGTTTGGTTATTTAATCGGGAAAGGTTTATCTATTAATAAAGCTTTAGAAGAAGTTAATCAAGTTGTGGAAGGTGTAAAAACGGTTAAAGCTATAAAGAAGTTAATTGATATATACAATTTGGAGTTGCCTATATCTGAAATGGTTTACAGAGTTGTATATGAAAATCTACCTATAAACGAAGCTGTTAAATCTTTAATGACTAGAGAATTAAAGAGTGAAAATATCTATTAAATTGGAAAATTGACAACAGTTTTTTTTGCACTGTATTTACACTAATTTAAATAAGGTTATTCTTAATTTAAGACAGATATTAATTTAAAATTGATATTAAAATTTATTTTAAGGAGGATTTCTTTAGATGTATAATGAGTTTGTTATAGAGGAAGCTTTAACATTTGACGATGTTCTACTATTACCGAGAAAATCAGATGTTTTACCGCATGAAACAGATGTTAGCTCATATTTAACACCTAAAATAAAAATCAATATTCCTATCGTTTCTGCGGCAATGGATACTGTAACAGAACACAGATTGGCAATAGCTTTAGCAAGGGAAGGTGGAATAGGAATTATTCACAGAAATATGTCTATAGAAGACCAAGCTAGAGAAGTAGAAAAAGTTAAAAAGGCTGAAAGTGGAATGATAACTGACCCTATCACTATTCAACCAGACCAAACCGTTAAAGAAGCCTTAGAGATTATGGCAAATTATAAAGTATCTGGCGTACCTGTTGTAGATAATGAAGGTAAACTTATAGGAATTCTTACTAACAGAGATTTAAGGTTTTTAAAGAAAAAAGATTATTTAAAGCCTGTTAAAAACTTTATGACCTCTAAAAATCTAATAACTGCCCCTGTAGGTATATCTTTGGACGAAGCTGTAGAGATTTTACAAAAACATAAAATTGAAAAATTACCAGTTGTGGATGAAGAAGGATATTTAAAAGGATTAATAACTATAAAAGATATAGTGAAGAGACAGAAGTATCCAAACGCTTGTAAAGATGAGTATGGTAGATTAAGGGTAGGTGCGGCAGTCGGAACTGGACCTGATACTATGGATAGGGTTAACGCATTACTGGAAGCAGGAGCAGATGTTATAGTTGTGGACACTGCACATGGGCACTCTGTAAGAGTTTTAAAAATGATAGAAAAGATAAAGGGAGAATATCCTGATATACAGGTTATAGGTGGTAATATAGCTACAGCAGAAGCTACAGAGGATTTAATAAAAGCTGGAGCTGATGCGGTTAAAGTTGGTGTTGGACCCGGTTCAATATGCACAACTAGAGTTGTTGCAGGTATTGGAGTTCCACAGATTACAGCTATAGCAAAATGTTCAGAAGTTGCCCATAAATACGGAAAAACTGTAATAGCTGACGGAGGTATAAGATATTCAGGAGATATAGTTAAAGCAATCGCCGCAGGAGCTGACACTGTAATGTTAGGTAGTTTATTTGCAGGAACAGAAGAAAGTCCGGGAGAAAGAATTTTTTATCAAGGTAGAGCTTACAAAGTTTACAGAGGTATGGGTTCATTAGGAGCGATGAAGGCTAGATACTCATCAGACAGATATTCACAGGAAAACTTGGAAAAATTTGTCCCAGAAGGTATTGAAGGTAGAATACCCTTTAAAGGTCCTTTATCTGATGTTGTATATCAGTTGGTAGGAGGTTTAAGGTCTGGAATGGGATATACAGGAAGTAAGACTATAAAGGATTTACAAAAGAACGGTAAATTTATAAAGATAACTAACGCAGGATTAAGGGAAAGCCACGCCCATGATGTATATATAACACAAGAAGCACCTAACTACTGGATAGATTAAGATTTAATGGAGGTGTTTATAAATGGAGCCTGAGTATGCAATAAAAATTTTTGGCATACCTTTCACAGTTTTTATGTCGGCGGTAATATTTGCAGTTTTTACAATTTTAGTTTTATTCTTTTTAATAAAAGAAGGGAAAAAATATTTTAACCAAGATAAAAAATAATTTAGATTAGGGAGTTTAAAATGGAAGAAAAAGATAAAATCTCTCGCTTTGATATGAAATTGGCTGAGGAAATAACTAATTTAGAAAGATTTATTATAAAAAGTCCTTTAGGAACAAAGGAATTTTGGAGTGAATGGCAACAAAAATTAGGAGAGATTGTTATAACAAAGTCAGCTATAAAGAAAACTTTAAGCACATATAAACATAGACCATCAGATGAAAAATTATTAAAACTGGAAGCTACATTAGAGGCTTACAAAGAGATTGCTTCCTATTTAGAGCTATTAAGAATAACAGCTTTAAAACTGAAAGGTATAGATGTGGACGCTTGGGACATTTTTGATATTAACAATACAGAAGACGAGGAAGATGATTACACCTAGTTAAAAACTTCCTTTTTTTCTTTAATTTTAAAACAAAAAATTTTAAAAATTATAATTTAAAGGA
>CAZEUK010000012.1:0-11801 GCA_964514535.1 uncultured Aquificales bacterium | reverse complement strand
TTCAACTTTGCCCCTTACAAACTTTTCATAAAGTTTTGTTATCTCCTTTGCAACAACAACATCACTGTTAGGATACAACTCTTTTATAAGATTTAATGTTTTCAAAACTCTATTTGGGCTTTCATAAAGAATAACTGTAGAGTTTAAAGAACCAAACTTTTTTAAAATCTCCCTTTTTTTTCCTTCCTTATTTGGTAAAAATCCTAAAAAAATAAATTTATCTGTTGGAAGACCTGAAGCTATAAGACCAGCTAAACCGGCAAAAGCCCCCGGTATAGGTATAACATCTATTCCTTCTTCTATTGCCTTCTTTACAAGTTTATATCCCGGGTCGGATATGGAAGGTGTTCCAGCGTCCGATATTAAAGCCACATCTTTACCGTCCTTTAAAAACTCTATTATCTTAGGTATAACCTTTTCTTCTTTAGGTTCATAATAGGATATTAAAGTTTTATCCCCTATATCATAACTGTTTAACAGCTTTTTAGACACTCTCGTGTCTTCACAGGCTATAACATCAACACTTTTTAAAACTTCTAAAGCCCTTAAAGTTATATCCTTCAAGTTCCCTATAGGAGTTGCTACTATGTATAACCTGCCTCTATTTGATTTCATCTAATTTTTTATACCCTTTAAAAATATTGTTTTTATAAACTACAACTTTACCTCTAGGTAATGATTTAACATTTACCTCTTTCAAGCTTTTACTGAAAATTTTAACCCTCTTTTCTGTAAACGGTGGAATTAAAATCCCCTTTATTCTTTTCCAAACCGTATTTTTATCCACTAACTCAATATCAACGTTATCAAAGGCTAAAGGAGTTTTATTAATAAAAATTACATACTGTTCTAAAGTGTTATCCTTTAAAACATAAAGAACATTCCAGTTTAAATTTTTAACAGGATAACTAATATTTATAATATTTGAACCTTCAGTATTAGATTTAATCTTAATAGTTATCTTAGGTGCAAAAACTTTTTCCCATTTTTCTTTAACTCTAAGTCTTGATGGAAATTTTGGTAAAGTTGTAATGGTAAATCCCTGCTTTGAGTTTAACTCTACAAAACCATCTTTTATATTTATTAACTTCCCTTTTATAATCCTTCCTTCCCCCTCAATTGATACCTGTTTACCTTTCAATTTTTCCTGCCAGCTATTACCTTCATTTTCAATAATATATCCTTCTAATGTTAATCCTTTCCCAAATATATTTAATCCTTCCGTTTCAGCTATAGGTTGTAGATATATTGGACCTATAATATTATTCCCCTTAGTTAAAACAAACTCTTCCTGTTGTATATATGTGGATTTTCCCTTTTTAGTTAAAATTAAAGTATCACTAAAACTAAGATTAAATATTGTGGCAGAAGCTATAATACCTAATAAAACTTTTTTCATTTTTTCTCCTAACACTGAAAAATTTTTAAATCTATTATAATAATTTTTGAAAACTTTAATATTTTAATTTTTTTAAATAAAATCTTCATAGCAATTTTACGCCAATGTAGTATATCTGTAAGATAGATGTATATAAATAAAGACTAACTCCGAAAAGATTGTTATATTAATATGATGATAAAAAGTGAAATGGAGGACATTTATAATGAGAATTGCCGTAATTTCATTTGACCAAGAATTTTCAAAAAAAATAAAAGAAAGTCTTTCTGATGAACATAATGTAAGAATATACATAGACAGTTTAGGAATGTTAAGAGATTTAAAAGAGTTTACTCCAGATATAATAATCTACGATGCTTCAGCAGGAGAATTTGCTATAGACGACCTTAAATTTTTAATGACACGGGATAAGTTAGAAAATATTGAATTTAAGATATTTATCTCAAAAATAGAGCCTATAAATGTAGAGGAATTACCTAAAAAAATACCTAAAGAGATTTACTATAAGGAAGAAGATGATATTAATAAACTGATAGTAAAACTAAAATCAGCAAATCTAATAGAGGAAGATTTAGGTCAGGATTTACTAATGGAAGAGAGTAAAGGTTTAGAAGTTGAAGAGAAGAAAGAAAGCACAGACTTTGATACTTTACTGTCCCAATCTCCAGAAGATTTAGAAGATTTACTAATGGGTGGAGGTGTATCTGAAGAAAAACCAGCTAAAAAAGAGATTAAAAAAGAAGAAAGGAAAGAGGAAGAAAAACCTTCAGATGATATTTTCTTAGAAGATGTTCCTTTAGATGAGATAGAAAGTGTTTTAAGTGAGTTATCGTTTGGTGAAGAAGAAAAGAAAGAAGAAAAGCCTAAGAGAGAGGTTGAAAAGGAAGAAGTTAAAGAAAGTCCTAAGAAAAAAGAAGATGTTTTAGATTTTAATCCTGAAGATATAGAGGATTTACTCGGTTTAGCTACCACTGAGGAGAAAAAGGAAGAAAAACCTAAGGAAGTAAAAAAAGAGAAAAAAGTTGCAAAGGAAGATTTTTTAGCAGATATAGAAGATTTGTTATCACCAACACCTAAAAAACCAAAGGTTGAAGAGAAAAAAGAGGAAGAGAAGAAGGAAGAAAAGATTTTTAAAACAGAGGACATAGAAGATTTACTATCTGATATAGGCTTACATAAAGAGGAAAAGAAAAAAGAGGAGAAAAAAGAAGAAAAATCCGATTTTGGAATAGTTGAGGAAAGTATTGAAGCTGTTAAACCAAAACAAAAAGTTGTTAAGGAAGTAGAGGAAGAGTTCGTTAAACCTATATCAACAGGAAAAAGTATAAAGCTAGAGATAAATATATCTGAAGATGAAATAAAAAGATTAATAGTAAATGAAACTGTAAACAGAATGGTAAAAGAGCTAAAAAATGACCCATCCTTAAAAGAGTTAATAGAGAATGTTCAAAAAGATTTTATAGATAGGACAGAGAAAGAACTTGAAGGTCTTAAGGAAGTTGTAAAGGTAGAAGTTAAAACTAAACTGTTGAAAAAAATAGAAGAAGACCTTAAAGAGAAAATTAAAGAAAGTATTAAAAGGGATGTTATGGAAATTACAACTAAACTAGTTAAACAGAAACTTGAACAGATATTTGGTAAATAATATTGACTTTTATTTAATCTTGACAAATTTATAAAAACAAGTTATTAACTATAGCCATTTATCGTAGGGAGGAAATTATGAGTTTAGATTTAAAAAAGATAAAAGAGGAATTAATTAAAAAAAGGAATGAGATTTTAGATAACTTGGCAAAACAGGACACATCAGATATAAACGAAAAAAGTGGAGTTGAAGACACAGCCGATATTGTATCTGCAGAGTTAACAAGGGAAACGTTATATAAACTATCCCAAGCAGAAAGGGAAACTTTGTTTTTAATAGATTTAGCACTTAAAAAGATAGAGAACGGAACATATGGAATTTGTGAAGAATGTGGAGAGCCTATAGGAGAAAAAAGACTTGAGGCTATACCTTGGGTTAGATTGTGTATAAATTGTAGCCAAAACGAAGAAACGATAAGATATTTTACGAGCAGAAATGATGATATATCTTTCTACAACATAATCCCAGATACATCAACCTTTACAGATGACGATGATACTAAAAATATATCTGGATAAATCTTTTAATGGGGAATAGGTTTATAAAGTTTTTGTCGGTTGTTTTTTTTATACTTTTTCTAGACCTGTTAACTAAAGAGATAGCAGAGAAGACTTTAGAAGGTAAAGTAATAACCGTAATTCCAAATCTTTTTAATCTTGTTTTAGTTTGGAACAAAGGAATGGCATTTGGAATGCTTGGAAATGCACCTGAAATAGTCAGATTTTTATCCTTGATATTAGCCACATTGATAATAATTTTAATAACGATTGTATACGCATACAAAAATAAAGATAAATTACCAGCTTTACAATTTTATGCATTGGCAATGATAACTGGAGGAGCTTTAGGAAACCTATATGACAGAATATTTCTAGGGAAAGTTAGAGACTTTTTAGACTTCCATATATCAAACTATCATTGGCCAGCTTTCAATATTGCAGACAGCTCAATAACAATTGGAGTTATAATTTTTGTAATATATGAGATATTTTTTAAAAGTAAACACACTCGCAGTTTAAATTAAATCAACTGTAAGGGGAACAAAAATGATTGGTAATCTGATAAAAAAAATTTTTGGAACAAAAAATGAAAGAGAAATTAAAAAATTAAGACCTATAGTTGAAAAAATAAACGCTTTAGAGCCTGAATTAAATAAGTTATCCAATAAAGAGATAAGGGAGAAAAGTTTAGCTTTAAAGGAAAAAATACAGTCTGATAAACATCTTAAAGAGGCTATTATACAAGGTGAGATTGTAGATGAGCTTATAGAAGGTTTTGCTTTAGCAAGGGAAGCGGCAAAGAGAACACTAGGCTTAAGACCTTTTGATGTTCAGCTTATAGGTGCACTAGCTTTACATAAAGGTATGATTGCAGAGATGAAAACAGGGGAAGGTAAAACCTTAGTAGCTTCCATTTCAGCATATTTTAACGGTTTAACAGGTGATGGTGTTCACCTAGTCACTGTAAACGACTATCTGGCAAAAAGGGACGCAGTATGGATGGGATGTATATACAAATTTTTAGGTTTAGAAGTTGGGATAATAAATACAAACAGTGTCTCTTATGTAGTCAAATGGGTTGATGAAGACAAATTCCAAGAGGCTATAGAAAAAGATTTGAGAGTTTGGCCTAAAGATTACGAAGGTTTAATTCTACCTTCTGAAAAGTATAACATTGATGCTAGGAAAAATTTCTTTACAACTACTGAAGATGTAGAAAGAAGAAGAGCTTACGAAACAGATATTACCTACGGCACTAATAACGAATTTGCATTTGATTACCTAAGGGACAATATGGCACATTCCAAAGAACAGATAGTTCAGGTTAAAGGACATAACTATGCAATAGTTGATGAAGTTGATAGTATCCTTATAGATGAGGCCAGAACACCTTTAATAATATCTGGTCCCTCCAGTGAGGACACATCAATATATATACAGGCAGATAGCTTCGTTAAAGAGCTTATAAAAAAAGTAAAATCTGAAAATTTAGACCCGATTAAAAATGATTATTACGAACTTGAAGAAAAACATAAGATTGCCGTTTTATCAGAAAAAGGTGTTGAGGAAGCTGAAAAGTATTTCAACATAGAAAACCTTTACGACCCTAGAAATGTAGATTTACTACACGCAATAACCCAATCTTTAAAGGCTAACCTATTGTTCAATAGAGATGTTGATTATGTTGTAAAAGATGGAGAGATAATTATAGTTGATGAGTTTACAGGAAGACTTATGCCCGGTAGAAGATGGTCTGATGGACTACACCAAGCTATAGAGGCAAAAGAAGGAGTAGATATACAACCGGAAAACCAAACTTTAGCATCAATAACTTTCCAAAATTACTTTAGAATGTATAAAAAGTTGGCAGGTATGACAGGAACAGCTGAGACTGAAGCGGAAGAGTTTAAAGAAATATACGACTTAGATGTTTTGGTAATTCCTACAAATAAACCTATCCAAAGAAAAGACCATCCTGATAAGGTTTACAAGACAAAAAAAGGGAAGTTTAAAGCAGTTGTTGATTTAATAGAAAAGGAACACAAAAGAGGAAGACCTATTTTAGTAGGTACTGTATCAATAGAAACATCTGAATATCTATCAAACCTTCTTAAGAAAAGAGGTATTCCGCATAAAGTTTTAAACGCAAAGCATCACGAAAAGGAAGCTGAGATTATAGCCCAAGCTGGAAGATTAGGAGCTGTAACTATAGCTACAAATATGGCAGGTAGAGGTACAGATATAATCTTAGGTGGTAATCCAGAATTTTTAGCAAAAGAGATATTGAAGGAACAGGGAAAAACTCCTGAGGAGGCAACAGAAGAAGAGTATAAAGAAGCATTAAAGAAGGCACAGGAAATTACATCAAAAGAAAAAGAAGAAGTTAAAAAATTAGGCGGTTTATTGGTTATTGGTACAGAGAGACACGAAAGTAGAAGAATTGATAACCAGTTAAGAGGAAGGTCTGGAAGACAAGGAGACCCGGGAGACAGTATATTCTTCCTATCTTTAGAAGATGATTTATTAAGACTTTTTGGTGGAGATAGAGTTAAAGCCATAATGGAAAGATTAAAACTGCCAGAAAATGAGCCAATAGAGAGTGGTCTGGTAAGTAAAGTAATAGAAAACTCTCAGAAGAAAGTTGAAGGACAGAACTTTCAAGCTAGAAAGAGACTTTTAGAGTTTGACGATGTAATGAATAGGCAAAGACAGGCTATATACTCATTGAGAAGAGAAATATTGGAAGGTGCTAATATAAAAGATGAATTACAACTTTGGCTACAGGATGTATTAATAACATATCTGGATAAATACGCACCTGCAGAAGAATATCAGGAAAAATGGGATTTAAAAGGGCTTGAGGATTTTATAAACGACTGGTTAGGTATAAATATAACTATAGACACAGAAAAAGAATGGGATAGAAAGGAACTTGAAGAGTATATACTTTCTGAAGTTGAGAAATTTTACAGTGAAAAGGAGAAAAGTTACGGTTCATATTTAATGAGGGAAATGGAGAGATTTATCACTTTACAGGTTTTAGACAATCTTTGGAAAGAACATTTACATATGTTAGATAGATTAAGGGAAGCTGTATATCTAAGGGGATATGCACAGAGAGACCCATTAGTAGAATATAAAAGAGAAGCCTTTAATCTATTTGAGGATATGTACTTTAGACTTAAACAACAAGCTTTAGAATTTATATTTAAAGCTAACTTTGTAAGTCAAGAGCAGATAGAAGAGGATATTAAGAGACAAGAAGAGGAAACGGAAAAGATTTTAGAGCAAAACCAAAAATCTGACGAGCAGAATGAAAAATTAAAAGAGAAAAAGAAAAAGAAAAAGAAAGAACTTTTAGTTAAGTACAAAACTAGAATGAAGAAAAAGAAGAAAAAGTAATCTCCTGTTCTTCCCTTATTTTAATGGAACAGCTAAATTTTAAAGAAATCTTTAAAAAATTGGAAAACATAACCTATTTTGATTTAGATGAGTTTTTAGCATTAGATATTTATGATTTAGAAAAGGCCTTAACATCTGGAGATATTAGATTAATAAATAAAGCTAAAGAGATATTGGAAAAATTAAAACTTAATCTAAAAGAAAATGAAGAAATTTTTAACATTCTTTTAACATATACGAAGAAAGAGGCTAAGGAAGTTTATAAAATTTTAAAGGAATAAATTTTTCTATTTGACTGTGATTAAGAATAAATTTTACTAAATAGCAAAAGTCAGTAAATTTTTGAGCCGTTGATTTAAGTAAATTAGTCTTACAAATTATAACGAGTTAGCTAAATTTAATTTCCAAACTGCTGTTAAATCAAATGTTTTATTATGAAAATTTAAAATTAAAATCTATGATATAATTTGAAAGTTTATTAACAAATTAAATAAGGTGAATGGTAAAACTGGGAATAACATTAGGAGACCCAAGTGGTATATCCTCAGAAATTCTTTTAAAATCTGTAAAACATCTACCATCTGGAACATACATTTTATATGGCTCAAGGAAAATTTTAGATAAGACGGCTAAACTATATGGTCTGGAAAATCCATTTGTAGAGATTAAAGATGTCAAAGAAGCAAAAAAAGAAGGTTTTTATTTAATAAATATTTACGACCGAGATTTTGAATTAGGGAAACCCTCTTTAGAAACTGGAAGAGCTTCAGTTTTATACTTGGAAAAAGCTGTAAAAGACATATTAAATAAAAAGATTGATGGATTAACAACATTACCAATATCTAAAGATTACATTATTGAGGCAGGTTTTAAGTATAAGGGACACACTGATTACTTAGCTGAAGTGTCTGGAACAAAAAATTATATGATGATGTTATTATGCGATAAGATGAAGGTAGGATTAATTACCACACACATACCATTAAAGGAAGTTTATAAACATATCACAAAAGATAATTTGAGAAATAAAATAAATCTTCTTGTAAGGGAGCTTAAAGATAAGTTTAAAATAGACAAGCCAAAAATAGCTGTAGTTGGTTTAAATCCACACGCCGGAGATAATGGAAAGATAGGTGATGAAGAGATAAGAATTATAAATCCTGTTTTGGAAGAGTTTAGAAAAAAGGGTATCAATATAGCAGGTAGTTTATCTCCAGACACTGCTTTTATAAATTATGATAAATTTGATAGTTATTTGGCTATGTATCATGACCAAGGATTAATACCTTTAAAGCTGTTATGTTTTAAAAAAGCAGTTAATATAACTTTAGGTCTTCCTTTTATTAGGACATCTGTGGACCACGGAACAGGCTTTGATATTGCAGGGAAAGGAATTGCAGATGAAACATCTTTTATAGAAGCTGTAAAGTTAGCTTTAAAATTAATTAAGTTAAAAAATAAGAATGAAATTAACTGATATATTAAGAATATCTATAGACATACTAAAAAACTCTGGAATAGAAACTCCAATAACAGATAGTCATATATTAATAAGCTATGTTCTAAAGATTCCCCGTTGGAGAATTATCACACATAAGGAAAGAATTTTATCCAATGAAGAAGTGGAAAATATACTAAAAGTTATAAATAAAAGAGCTTCAGGAGTTCCTGTTGCTTACATAACTAAAAAAAAAGAGTTCTTTGGTATTAAGTTTTATGTAGATGAAAGAGTTTTAATACCTAGACCTGAAACGGAGATTTTAGTAGAAAAAGTTTTAGAAAAGTTGAAAGATAAAAAGGACAAGTTAGTAGGATTAGATATAGGAGTAGGTTCTGGAGCTATATCTATAGCTTTATTAAAAAATATTCCAAATCTTTATATGTTTGGAGTTGACGTTTCGGAAGATGCTTTAAAAGTTGCAACCATAAATAGCAAACTGAAATTAACGACTAATAGACTGAAACTTGTAAAGAGTAATATTTTCTCCAATTTAGATAAAAGTATTAAATTAGATTTTATAGTTTCTAATCCACCTTACATATCTAGAAAAGATTATTTAAATTTAAAAGTAGAAGTTAAAAAAGAACCTAAAATTGCATTAATTTCAGGGAAAGAAGGTCTATCCTTTTATGAAAGAATAATAAAAGAAGGAAAAAATTTTTTAAAGGAAAATGGTTTTATAGCTTTTGAAGTTGGTTACAACCAAAGTAAAAAAGTTAAAGAATTATTTTTAAAAAACAATTTTAAAGATATTGAGATACATAAAGATTTAAACGGTATAGATAGAGTAGTTATAGGATTTATTAAATAGAAAGGAGAGGCTAATGGTAAAGTTAATTGAGGAGATTAACACTGTAGAGTATTTAGAAATAGAAGGACAAAGGGATTTGAAGGGGGAGATTAAAATATCAGGGGCTAAAAACTCTGCTTTGCCAAACATGGCGACAGCCCTATTAACCGATGAACCTATTATTCTTAACAATTTACCTGACCTTTTAGATGTAAAGACAATGATAAAACTTTTAGAGCATATAGGTATATCTATCAATAAGATAGATGAAGGTAAATATGTATTTAAGATGGATAATGTGAATAGTTTGGAAGCTCCTTACGAGTTAGTTAATAGGATGAGGGCTTCTATTTTAGTATTAGGACCTATGGTTGCAAGATTTGGTTATGCCAAAGTAGCTTTACCGGGTGGCTGTGCTATAGGAACTAGACCTGTTGATTTACATTTAAAGGCTCTAGAGAAAATGGGAGCTAAAATATCTCTTGAGCATGGATACATAATAGCCAGAGCTCCAAAGGGTCTAAAAGGTGCAGAGATAAATTTTGAAAAGATTACAGTTACAGGTACAGAAAATATTCTTATGGCGGCTGTTTTAGCTGAAGGAACTACAATCTTAAATAACTGTGCAATGGAGCCTGAAGTTGTAGATTTGGCAAAACTTTTAAAGAAGATGGGGGCAGATATAGAAGGTGAAGGAAGTAGCAGGATAGTTGTCCGTGGAGTAAAGAGATTAAAAGGAACAGACCACACAATAATACCTGACAGAATAGAGGCTGGAACTTTTGCCGTTCTATCTGCTCTATTTGACGGGAATATAAGATTAAAAAATTATCCTTACAAATATCTAAACTTTGTCCATCAAAAGCTTAAAGAGATAGGAATAGATGTTATACCTTTAGGTAAAAATGAAGTTGTTATAAGGAGAGATAAACAGTTAAAACCTGTTGATATAGAAACTAAAGAATATCCTTACTTCCCCACAGATTTACAAGCCCAATTTATGACATTACTTTCTATCGTAGATGGTTTATCAACTATTACAGAAAACATTTTTGAAAATAGATTTATGCATGTTCAAGAGTTAGACAGATTAGGAGCAAATATTAAAGTAAAAGGCAAGACTGCATTTATAAAGGGAGTTAAAAAACTTAAAGGTGCAGAAGTTCAAGCAACGGACTTAAGGGCAAGTGCGGCAATGGTGTTGGCAGGTTTAATCGCAGAAGGTAAAACAAAAATTTATAACGTTTATCATCTAGACAGAGGTTATGAAAAAATTGAAGAAAAGCTAAAAAATGTAGGAGCTGTTATAAAAAGAGGCGTAGAGTTTATAGAGGATTAAGTGTATAATCCTTACAATATTAGTTTTATTGAGGTTGGATAAATGAGAAAAAGAGTTATAAATTTAGTGGCGTTAGGTTTATTTATTGGTTTTTCAACAACTTTTGGAAGTGGTCTAGATATAATAGATACAATTGTAAGTAAGGAAAAAAGACTTCAAAAGAAAGTTCCAAAGGAAGATATAGAAACTGCCCTGAATTCTGCCCATGGTATGAATAGAATAATTATAGAGGCTATTTATAAAACAGGTGTTGCAAATGATGGAAAAATAACCCCTGCGGATATTAGAGAGATAAATAAATATATTTTAGAGAATTATAAGGACGAGTGGGCAGTTTTACATGGAGATGATGAGGAAGACGAAGAAACAGGATTTCATTTAATCCAAAAAGATGGTGCAAAAATAAAACTGTTTGGAAAAAATGCAATAAACAAAGTTTTTGACGGTATATATCATTTAGGTTTCCCTATCGTAGGTAAAAGATTAACAAATGAAGATGGAAACAAAAATGTTAACATTAAAAATGTTGCTTTTTGGTTAAACAAACTTTTAGAAAAGGATATAAAAAACGGAGATTTATACAATCCTGATGTAGAGGAAATAAAAGGAGAAACTGGAACAGGTTTAGATAAAGTAATTGATATAATCTTTAATGATGAAGGGCTACAGTTAAAATGCTCCACTGGGGATTTAAGGGAAGCGGCTAGGTCTGCAAACGAGATGAATAAAATAATAGTTGAGGCTGTAAACGCTATAGGTGCAATGGATGATGGAAAGATAACTAAAGAAGAAGTATTGGCTATAAACAGATATATAGTAGAGAATTACGGCGATATTTGGGAAAAACTACACGGTGATGATGAAGAAGGGCAGGAAACAGGATTTCATAAAGTGGTTAAAGATGGTTCAAAGACAAAATTATTTGGGAAGAATGCTATAAATAAAGTTTTTGATGGTATATATCATTTAGGCTTCCCTATAGATAAGAAAAGATTAACTAATGAAGATGGAAACAGAAATGTTCCCGTTAAAAAGGTAGCTAGATGGTTAACAAAGCTATTAAGTGAATAGTTTAAAAATTTTAAATAGCCGATTTTATCGGCTTACTTTTTTTATTTTTTAAATCAACATAAGTTCTAGGATTATCACTATATTAAGTTAATCAAACATAATTTTATAGTTTCTTGCGTTTATATAGTTATCATTTTAATTAAAATCCTTTACT